>JAGFXW010000021.1 GCA_017861495.1 Bacillota bacterium | reverse complement strand
CAAGTTTGACATGGGCTGGGACGAGTACCGCAAGATTGTTCATGAGCGTCAGCTGAAGATGGGCATCCTGCCCCCGGGTACGAAGTTGTCGGCGCACGATCCGGATGTGCCGGCGTGGAGCAGCTTGTCGGAGGGTGAGAAACGTCTTTATTCGCGAATGATGGAAGTGTACGCCGGCTTCGTAAGCTTCACAGACTATCACTTCGGCCGCATTATCAGCTTCCTTGAAGAGCTCGGCGAACTGGACAATACCCTGATCGTCGTGATTTCCGACAATGGCGCCAGCTCCGAAGGCGGGCCTAAGGGTTCGGTCAATGAGATGTACTTTTTCAACAATCTTGCGGAAACGTTGGAAGAAAACCTCAAGCAGCTTGACAATCTGGGCGGCCCCGATTTAATCAACCACTACGCCTGGGGCTGGACGAACGCAGGCAACACGCCTTTCCGCCGCTGGAAACGCGAAACCTACCGCGGCGGGACTACGGACCCTTGTATTGTCAGCTGGCCGAAAGGGATAAAAACCTGCGGCGAAGTGCGTCCGCAGTTCGGCCACGTCATAGACTTTGTGCCGACGGTCTTGGAGGCGCTGGGAATGGAAGCGCCGGCCGCCATCCGCGGCATAACCCAGGCGCCGATTGAAGGTGTGAGTTTTGCCCACACTTTCAATCAGGCAGATGCGCCGACCCGCCACAATACGCAATACTTCGAGATGTTCGGCCACCGTTCCATCTATCATGACGGCTGGCGCGCGGTTTGCCCATGGCCCGGCACGAGCTTTACTGAGGCGGCCAAGAAAAACCGGAAGTTCGGTTCCCCGATCGACAATGCCATACTCGTCGATATCGATTCTCACGACTGGGAACTGTACCATATCGCGGAAGATTTCTCCGAGACCAATAATCTGGCGGCAACGCATCGGGAAAAATTGAACGAGATGATCTGCCGCTGGTGGGCTGAGGCAGGCAAGTACAACGTGCTGCCCATCGACGGGGATGTTTTTTCTCGCTTGAATGTGGAACGTCCGACAATCGCCAAGCCGCGCAACAAGATTGTGTATTACCCCGGTGGTTCACCGGTGCCGTTTGCCGCCTCGCCGAAGGTGTACAACCGGCCTTTCAGTATCACGGCGGACACTGTGATTCCCCAAGGCGGCGCGGAGGGAATTCTGCTGGCGCAAGGTGGCAGGGGCGGCGGCTACACGTTCTTTGTCAAGGACAAAAAGCTGCATTTCATCTACAATTTCCTTGGGGCTGAGCTCTTTACACTCACTTCGAACGAAGAAGTTCCGGAAGGTGAAGTTAAGCTGCGTTACGAATTTGAGCCGACAGGCAAGCCTAATCCTGCAGCCGGGCACGGTGTTCCTGCCAATGGGCAGATCTACATCAACGACAAACTGGTGGGCGCCATCGCGATGCCCCATACCGTACTGAACATGTTCAGCACGGAAGGATTGAGCTGCGGCTATGACGCCGGAGATCGCGTGGCGCCGAAGGAATACAGCGACGCCTTTAAGTTCACCGGTACCATCAAGCGGGTTACGTTGGATCTGTCCGGAGAATTGATTCCGGATACGGAAACAGAGCTTAAGGTTGCAATGATGCGGCAGTAAGCCGGCTAGAGAAAGGTTCGCTGGAAATGGTGACGGTCAAAGGAACCGTCACCATTTTTGGCCAAGCGGGACTGAAACGGATTATGCTTAAAACAACAACCAGAAATCTTTTCCGTACGAACGAATTATGGAGTTCGCTGGCTGCCGTATAGAACCGATGGCTACGGCAACTGGCGGACCGGAACTTTGAACGGGGGCAAATCAACACAAGGAAAAAAGGGGAGAAACGAATGAAAAGAAAAATAGTAGGAATTATGGTAATGGTCACGGCGTTGCTTATTGCAACGATGGTTTCGGCAATGGCGGCAGAAGTTCCGGATCAGAGATCCCTGGCTGACGGTATTGCTGTGTCAGAGGTCTTGGAAAAGCAACAAACCGTTGTATCTGTAGGCGAAGTTCCCGATCCCAAGTACAAAGACCTTATACAGGAAGGGCAACAGAGTGTTCCTACCGTCCGCGAAGTTGTGCTCAAAGATAAGGACGGATTGCAGCAAACGATGACTTTAGGCGAAGAAGTGAAGAACTTTGATCAAATCAGAGTAGGGGACATCGTTACATCTACCATTACAAGGGATGTCGTCATTTACATTGCCAAAGAAGGAGAGATTCCCGGCATGGGGGAATCGAAAATGCTGTTTTCCGCCCCGAAAGGCTCTAAACCGGGGGCCTTAGAAGTGAAAGAATCCTATATTACGTTAGAGATACTCAAACTTGACGCAGCCAAAAAAGAAGTAACGATCAGACTGGCAGACAATACCACAGAAACCATTTCGACCCCCAAACTTGACTTTTCATCGGTAAAGGTCGGCCAAACCGTGATTGTGGAAGAACGCATCAAACAGAAAATTACCGTAACTGCGCCATAATATCCCAGGGCGGGTTTCATAGGCAGTTAACGTTAGAAAGCCCGGCATAAGCCGGGCTTTCTAACGCCGCAAAACGAAAAAAGCAGAAAAGCGGAACGAATTCTTTTGCAGCAACTATTTATATTTTCATGAGCGTTTGACAGGATTTGCATTACGACAGCTTGAATAGTTATAATGGATATAAGTAACAATTAAAATACGAGGTGGAAGACATGAAAAAACGCATCATGGTTGTTTTGTTGGTGTTTTGTCTGCTATCGGCGGTGGCAATCCCGGTTACACAAGCGTTCGATCTGGGCAGTGTCGTGAAAATCGGTGTAGTTGGCATATTGGTAGATAAATTTGCCGGCCCCCTGAATGATTTTATTAACAAGTTGATGATCAAGAATAATGCGGGTACGGATTATGCCACCAAAGTAGTACCGATTATCACGGTCGGAACAGGCGGCTATATTGGAGCGGCGCAGGTAACGGGGCCACAGGAATTGATCGATCAAACCGAAGCTGTTATCCAAGTGGAAGGCAATTTCAATGGTAATCAATTCCGGATTAAAGGGTTAATTCCGATCGACAGCAAAAATCCGACCAATTTTTCCCGTGTACAGGGAGTTGGTGTCTCGGCGATGATTGATATTCACTTTTAAAGGGAGGAAGAAAATGCGTAGCAAAATTTCAATGGGTATGGCGCTCGCAGTACTGCTGCTGATGATGTGTGCAGGAGTCGCAATGGCGCAGCAAACTTCAGGTCAGGCGTTGACCGCGCTTGATAAAACGGCGGCAGTGGAAAAATATTTCTATGGCACTGAGCAGTCGGGGGCTTTGACAGAACGGATCACGAAACTGGAGAAAGATGTTTACGGTACGGAAAGCAAAGATGCGCTTCTGAATAAAGTGGATCGCTTGTATGCTTATATGGCGAATAATACTCCGACCGAATCTTCTTTTATCATGAAACTGAACGCAGTCGAATGGGCGCTTACCCATGCGGTAACCGCGGAACCTGCAAAAGCCAGGCTGGACAATTTAGAACGGGTGCTGGTCGGCAACAGCAGTGTCGGTGATTTTGACAGCCGATTGACGAAGCTGGCAAAACTGTCTTTTGTGAACGGCCAGATCAATGCGCAGGCTACGCCGGTTATGAAAGATTCGCTGGTGAAGATTAAAATGATTTCTCCCTTGGACACCCGTACGTCAAAAGCTGGAGACATAGTGGTGTTTCAGGCGGCCGAAGATGTTCTGGCCGGCGATACGCTGATTATTGCAAAAGGGGCTTTAGGACACGGGACAGTTACGAAAGTCGAACGTTCCAAGAATTTTGGCCGGGATGCAAAATTGGAAGTTGCGTTCGACGCCATTACGGCTCTGGACGGAAGCCCTGTTGATACGTTGCTGGGAGAAAAAGCCAAGGAACAAACCCGTTCGATGGCGAAAGCCGCCGGAGCGTCGGTAGCCGGTATGTTCGTGCTTGGACCGATTGGCGTAGTGGGCGGTGCGTTTATCCACGGTGAAGAAGTGACAATGCCGGCAGGAACGGAATTGTATATACAAACCAAGTCAGACACGGAAGTTTACGGGATGCCAGTGAGTAAACAATAAATATCAAAACGGTGTACTCCATGGAAGCCAATCTGGGTTCCATGGAGTATTGTTTTTTTATGCGCGCATTTTGCGCATAAGGCAGGAAAACTGTGTCATACGAAGAATTGTATTCATTGGTGATTTTGTTAATGGAAAAGGGTAATTTGGAAATTTAAATAATAGGAGAAACATATGAAACGCTGGGAAAAAGGTTTTTGGAGTATTTTGACCATTGTTTTAGGAATAACAATGTATGTATCCGCAAGTGAGGCGGCGGCACCTGAAAAAAATAAAGCAGAAACAGCTCAATTGCCGATCGTCATTGAAGCGGAGAATATGCATTTTAATGATGCGACCGGTGCATTGTTTGCAGATGGCAATGTAATCATCACACAAGGGACTAGCAAGATTACAGCCAACCGTGTTGACGGCAATACCAAGCAGAGTGAGATTTGGATTGATGGTCAGGCGCACATGCTGCAGCCGAATGTTAACTTGGTCGGTGATAACGCGCGCTACAATTATCAGCAACGGACCGGAACCATGCAGAAGGCGTCCGGCACAATTGACAAACAGATTATCACTGCGGATACAATTGAGATGCTGCCGAAGGAAACGATTATCCATAACGGCACGGTGACCCGTTGCCCAGCTAAAGTGCCTGATTATCACGTAAGCGCTACTAAAGTGGAGATTTGGCCGGGCGAAAAAATGATTTTATATAATGCCAAATTTTGGATTAAAAATACGGTAATCTTTTCTCTGCCTAAATATCAAAAGGGGCTGGAAGAATCGAGTCAGTCCGAATTTCCATCAATCGGCTACAACAATAGGGATGGTATCTCTATACGGCAGCATGTTGAATATCCATTAAGCGATCGTGTCACATTATTTGCAGATCCTGCTTATTATGGAAACCAGGGATTTAAACCGAAGTATGGAATGATTGATCGGGAAAAAGAGTATTCCTTGCAGTTGCAAAACGGGTATTTTCGGGATTCCAATCATAATTGGATAAAAAAAGAAGAGGAATTTGCTTTTCACTTGAAACCGCAAAAAATCGGGTCAACTTCCCTTAGTTACACCTTGAATGCGCTGTCGGGGTTTTGGGATGGAAAAACATATACCGGCAATCAAGTACGAAGCTGGCATCAAGAATATCTTTTGTACATTTTGCATGAACCTATAAATATAAATTCAAACACAACTCTCAGTATGGGAACTGGATGGGAAACTGTAATGGATAGCTACAACCATTCAACACAAAGTGCTTTGAAAATGGATATCACATTAGGAAAAATTTGGAATTCCAAACTATTCTCTTATATCGGATACCACCATTTTGGCAATACAGAAACAGTGTTTGCTTACAATAAACCGGATATTCCGCAAGAAATCGATATTGGATTTGTATACAAAATTGATCGGCTTAATTCTGTTGGTGTGTCGCAAAGATACGATATTGAGAATCATCGAGTATACGATTTGGATTTTACGTGGTATCGGAACCTGCATTGCTGGGATATGATAATAATGTATCGTGAGAAGCGAAAAGAAATTGATGTGGACCTAGTGACCGTAAAATGGTAATATTGTAAGTTTATAGAAATCTTATCGGCGATTTGACTTAAATGGATATAAATAGTAAAATACAAGTTGCGGTGTGGTTTTTTGCTTGATTATTCAGTAGTTGATCTGGTTAAAGAAGAATGAATATGGGATAGGGGGACAAAAATGAAGGTAGTAATTCTAGCCGGCGGATTTGGCACTCGCATTAGTGAAGAATCCCACTTGAAACCAAAACCGATGGTAGAAATCGGCGGACGGCCGATCCTCTGGCATATCATGAAGATTTATTCACATTATGGATTTAATGACTTTATTGTTTGCCTTGGGTACAAAGGCTATTGTATCAAAGAATATTTTGCTCATTACTTTATGCACGAAGCGGATGTTACTTTTGATTTCAGAGTGTCCAATCAACAATTTTTCCATAACCACCGTGCTGAACCCTGGAAGGTTACGCTGGTTAATACAGGTTTGCACACTATGACCGGCGGACGGGTAAAACGTGTTAAAAACTATATTGGAAATGAACCGTTTATGCTTACCTATGGCGATGGCGTTGCGAATGTGGATATTCGCAGCTTGGTTGAATATCATCAGTCACACGGCAAACTGGCAACAGTCACTTCAGTACAGCCTTCGGGCCGTTTTGGATCTTTGGATTTGACAGAAGATAATGTTGTGCGTGGATTTCAGGAGAAGCCCAAAGGTGATGGTGGCTGGATCAATGCTGGTTTCTTTGTTTTACAGCCAGAATTTCTTGACTATATTGAAGATGATAACGACATTCTTGAACGTGCGCCCTTGGAAAACTTAGCAAAAAATAATGAGCTTGTTGCTTATAAGCACGAAGGCTTTTGGCAGCCCATGGACACAATGCGTGACAGGGAAAATTTAGAAAATATGTGGCAAAAAAATAAAGCGCCGTGGAAACTATGGGAGTAGGGCTGCGTAATGATTGATAAAAAATTTTGGTATGGGAAACGTGTTTTTCTTACAGGGCATACAGGCTTCAAAGGTTCTTGGTTATGTTTGTGGCTGAATTCACTGGGAGCGGAAATTACAGGGTATTCGCTGGCGCCCCCGACACAGCCAAGTTTGTTTGAAATGTGCAAAATTAATGAACTGACAGAAACGGTTACAGGCGATGTTCGCGATTTTTCTTTATTATGCGAAACGATGCAGCGGGCTAAACCAGAAATTGTTATTCACATGGCGGCACAGCCATTAGTAAGGGAATCTTATATCAATCCGGTAGAAACTTATGCAATTAATGTTATGGGTACAGTGCATCTGCTCGAGGCTGTCCGGCAAACGAACAGTGTCAAAGCGGTAGTAAATGTAACAACGGATAAGTGTTATGAAAACAAGGAGTGGGTTTGGGGTTACAGGGAAAACGAGCCAATGGGCGGATATGATCCATACTCAAACAGCAAAGCTTGTTCAGAGCTTGTGACTGCTGCCTACAGAAATTCGTTCTTCCTACCAGATGAATATTCAAAGCATGGAGTAGCTGTCGCTTCCGCAAGAGCCGGTAATGTTATCGGTGGCGGTGATTGGGCAGCGGATCGATTAATTCCTGATTGTATAAAAGCGCTCATGAATAATGAAAAAATTATCATTAGGAATCCGCTTTCGATCCGACCATGGCAACATGTTTTGGAGCCGCTGAGCGGATATTTAATTTTAGCCCAAAAATTGTATCACGATGGCAGCCGCTTTGCTGAGGGTTGGAATTTTGGGCCTGAGGACAGTGATGCTAAACCGGTGGAATGGATCGTAAAAAAAATGTGCGAATTATGGGGAACCCAAGCGGCTTATGAATTGGATCAAAGGCCGCAGCCCCATGAAGCTCATTTCCTGAAACTTGACTGCTCCAAAGCAAAAACCCTGTTGGATTGGCACCCTCACTGGAGTTTGGAACAAGCATTAGCGAATATTATTGCGTGGATGCATGCTTATCGGAACAATGAAGATATGCGGGAAGTTTGCCTGAACCAAATCCAACAATATGAAATGGATGAAGAGGTATCATGATGAGCAACGAAGAAAAATTAGAACAACAGTTAAGGCAGCAAGTATTTGAAGCTGCCATTCAACACTATGCTGTAAAACATCGGAAAAAGAGCGAATTCACACCTGGCGACAGAATTTCCTATGGCGGTCGTATTTTTGACGAAAAAGAAATTATTAATTTAATCGACTCGGCATTGGATTTCTGGTTGACGACCGGAAAGTATGCCGCCCAGTTTGAACACGATTTTGCCGAATTTTTAGGTGTAAAGCATTGTTCGTTGACAAACTCCGGTTCTTCTGCCAATTTATTGGCGTTCATGGCCTTGACTTCGCCGAAGCTTGGTGATCGCCGCATTCGCAAGGGAGATGAAGTCATCACAGTGGCTGCTGGTTTTCCCACAACAGTCGCACCGATCATTCAATACGGCGCCATTCCGGTATTTGTTGACGTAACCTTGCCAACTTACAATATTGATGTTGCCCGGTTGGAGGAAGCGCTGTCGGAAAAAACCAAAGCGGTCATGATTGCTCACACATTAGGCAACCCTTTTGATTTGCAATCCGTAAAGGATTTTTGCGACAAACACGGCCTTTGGCTCATAGAAGACAATTGCGATGCGTTAGGAACCCAATATTTGTATAACGGGGAATGGAAATATACCGGCATAATCGGTCATATCGGGACATCGAGTTTTTATCCGCCGCATCATATGACCATGGGAGAAGGCGGAGCCGTGTACACGAACGACGTTCAGCTCAAACGCCTGATTGAATCCTTTCGTGACTGGGGCCGTGACTGTTGGTGCCCGTCAGGCAAAGACAATACATGCCAACACCGCTTTACGCAGCAGTTTGGTGAACTTCCCGTGGGATATGATCATAAATACGTATATTCACACTTGGGTTATAACTTGAAAGTCACCGACATGCAGGCGGCGATTGGTTGCGCTCAATTGGCGAAACTTCCGTCGTTTATCGAAGCGCGACGAAAAAACTGGCAGACACTGCACGAGGGGTTGGCTGATTTTCAGGACGTTTTGCTTCTGCCCGAGCCGACGGCCAATTCAATTCCAAGCTGGTTTGGCTTTTTGATTACCGTAAAAGAGAACGCCAATTTTACCCGCGATGATATTGTTGCTCACCTAGAAAAAAATGGTATTCAAACTCGAATGCTATTTGCGGGGAATTTATTAAAGCATCCCTGCTTTGATGAAATGAGGGCAACCGGACAAGGCTACAGGGTGGTAGGCGACCTCGAGAACACGGATATTATTATGAACCGTACCTTCTGGATCGGGGTATATCCGGGGTTAAGTGAGAGTGATATTAAGTATATGTTAAATTGTATTGTTGAATTTTTGGGCCGACAATAATGCAATTATCGATTTAACTGCTGAAGGAGAAGTTTATATGCAGACATTAAAGCTACTCGACTGCACGCTTCGGGATGGTGGGTATATCAATGACTGGAATTTTGGTCATGATACAATGACAGGCATATTTGAACGTCTGGTCAGCTCGGGTGTTGATGTGATTGAAGTCGGATTTCTGGATGAACGAAGAAATTATGATATAAACCGCAGCATTATGCCTGATACTGCATCTGTTGAAACAATATATGGAAACATCGACAAGGGAAATGCAATAGTAGTAGGAATGATTGATTATGGCACATGCTCTATTGAACATGTGCAGCCATGCAAAGAGAGTTATCTTGATGGGATCCGAGTGATATTCAAAAAACATGTTATGCATGAAGCGATTGCTTTTTGCAAGCAGATAAAAGACCTCGGGTATGAGGTGTTTACTCAGGCAGTTTCAATAACAAGCTACAATGACGAGGAATTGCTTGAACTAATAGGACTTGTCAATAATTTATCTCCGTATGCCTTGTCAATGGTGGATACCTACGGTTTACTTCACCAAAATAATCTGAATCATATTTTTGATCTTATGGACGCAAATCTTAACCCCGAGATCGGTATAGGCTATCATGCGCATAATAACTTTCAAATGGGTTATGCAAATTGCATCGAGATGTTACATAAAAAGGTAGAACGCACTATTTTAGTTGATGCGAGTCTTTACGGCATGGGGAAGAGTGCCGGCAATGCTCCTATTGAGTTAGTTAGCGTATATATGAATGAAAATTTCGGCAAGAATTACGATGTCAATCAAATGTTGGAAGCCATAGAGATCAATATTATGGATATTTACCATAATATACCATGGGGTTATAACCTGTTCTACTATATCTCAGCTGCGAACAAGTGCCATCCGAACTATGTTTCTTATCTAATGAATAAACGAACACTGTCAATCAAATCAATCAATGAAATATTGAAGAATATTGATCCGGAAAAGAAATTACTCTACAGCAAGGAACATATCGAAGCATTGTATCTTCAATATCAACACACAGAACACGACGATGAAGAAGCTTTTGGAGCACTGAACGGAAATCTTAGTAGTAAGGAAGTATTGCTTATCGGTCCAGGAAATAGCGTTGTTGCGGATGAGGGTAAGATAAGCGAATATATAAGGACACATCAACCGATTGTTATTTCAATCAACTATATTCCCAATGCGTTTATGCCCCAATATCTATTCATAACAAACGCAAAGAGGTATGCTCAGATGGCAACAAAGCTGAGTGAAGCGAAAAACAGGGCGTTAAAAACAATTGCCACATCCAATGTAACCAAAACAAAGGGAAGTTTTTCATATGTGTTAAATTACAGCTCGCTGATTGACCCAGAAACGGAAATCCCTGACAATTCGCTTATTATGTTATTGAAAACTCTTGAAAAAGCAGGCGTTAAAAAGATAGGCCTTGTAGGGTTTGATGGATACTCAGAACATGAAATGAACTATTTCAATACAAACATGGAGTACAGCTTTGCTAAAGAGAAAGCACAGTATCTCAATAGTTACGTTAAGAGATTTCTGGATGGTTATAAATCCAGAATGAATGTTGAATTTGTAACGAAGTCTCATTATGAGGAATGAATGTATGAGAAAATACAATATGATGATTTTTGATGTTGATGGCACTCTGCTTGATACCAGTGAAGGAATAATAAGAGCTGTTAGATATACGGTAGAAAAATGCGGTTTTGCTGAACCGGAGGAAGCAGTGATGAAGACCTTTATTGGTCCTCCAATCAAAGAATCGTTTGCAAGAATTTATGGAGTTGATGGTAAGACTGCTGATGAATTGACAATGATTTTTCGAGACCGTTACAAGGATGTTGATTTGCTGAAGGCAAAACGTTATGATGGGATTTTAACAGTATTTGAAAGCCTTAAAAGTCTAGGCATACAATCTGCGATTGCAACGTATAAACGTCAGGATTATGCCGAAAAGATAGTGAGACACTTTGGGTTCGGTAGGTATACTAATATTATTTTTGGAGCAGACAATGAGAATAAGCTAAAGAAGAAGGATATTATTGAAAAATGTATTATAGAAAGTAGAATGGAAAATAATAGCCATTTTCTGATGATTGGAGATAGCGATAATGATGCACTCGGCGCCAGACAACTTGGTATCGATTTTCTCGGAGTGACATATGGCTTCGGATTTCGAACAAAAGAAGACATATATGCTCAAGGCGCAGTGAAGGCTGTTGATACGGCGTATGAAATTCTAGAATTTGCAGCGAAAGGTAAAGGACAATGAAAATTAAAATAGCGAACTATATAGCGGATTTTATGGCTGAGAATGGGATAAAACATGTTTTCACAGTAACCGGTGGTGGAGCAATGCATTTGAACGATGCATTCGGGCATAACCCGAAGTTACAGTGCATTTATAATCATCATGAACAGGCGTCGGCTATTGCAGCAGAAGCTTATACTAGGCTGACGGGTCAGCTTGCATTAACCTGTGTTACCAGTGGTCCAGGTGGTACAAATGCGATTACTGGCGTTCTGGGAGGATGGCTGGATTCTATTCCAATGTTTGTTGTCTCTGGGCAGGTAAAACGAGAAACAACGACATGGTCAACCGAAGTGCCGGTTCGCCAAATCGGCGATCAAGAATACAACATAGTTCCCGCAATATCCCATATGACCAAATATGCTCATATGATAACTGAACCAGTTGAAATACGGTATCATCTTGAAAAGGCTCTATACCTTGCACAGAATGGTCGAGGGGGTCCAGTGTGGCTTGATGTTCCGCTCGACGTCCAGGCGGCGCTTGTCGAAACGGAGGAACTTGTAGGCTTTTCACCCGATGAACTGCCAATTGAAAATCCAGTGTATGATAAGACCCTTTCTGGTAAAATACTCGAGAAAATTAAGCAAGCCAAACGCCCCGTCATTTTAGCTGGTTCAGGCATTCGTCTTGGTAGGGCACATGACGAGTTTATAGCGTTGATTGAAAAACTGCAAATTCCGGTTGTAACTGCGTGGAACGCTCACGATGCGCTTTGGGATGATCATCCATTGTTTTGTGGACGCCCAGGTACGGTTGGCACAAGGGGAGGAAATTTTGTCGTCGAGAACAGCGATCTTTTACTTGTGCTCGGGTGCAGACTTAATATAAGGCAAATAAGCTATAACTATAAAGATTTTGCTAAGAACGCTTATAAAATCATTGTGGACATTGATAAAAATGAGCTGAGAAAGCCGACAGTCAAGTCTAATTTGCCTGTATGGGCAAATGTGCGAGATGTAATGGTGGATCTTGCAGCATCTGATTATTCAACTGATGAAAAAGAACATAAGAAATGGCTTGACTGGTGTAGAAAAACTAATGAAAGATATCCTGCAGTATTGCAGCGTTACTATGAAAAGGATATTCCCATCAATCCTTACGTTTTTATGAAAGAGTTGTTTGAGCAACTTGAAGAAGGCGAAAATATTATAACTGGCAATGGCAGTGCTTGTGTTATTTCTTTTCAGACGGCAAAGATCAAAAAAAACCAACGACTGTTTACAAATTCCGGCTGCGCTTCCATGGGATATGGTTTCCCGGCAGCAATAGGCGGTTGCGTTGGAACAGATAACAAACGGGTTATATGTATTGACGGCGACGGAAGTTTTCAGATGAATATTCAAGAGCTGCAAACGGTCATATATAACAAACTTAATCTGAAAATAATCTATCTCAATAATAATGGATATCATTCAATCAAACAAACGCAAATGAATTTATTTAAACCTCCCCTAGTCGGTGTTAGTGATGGAAACGGAATTAGCTTTCCTGATATGGAAAAAATCTCTGGAGCGTACGGTATTCCGTATATCAAAATAGATTCGTTTACAGAAGCTGCAAAAAAAATAAAAAACATGCTAATGATTGATGGACCTGTGCTGTGTGAGGTTTTCATAGACCCAGAGCAGCAGTTTGAGCCAAAATTATCAGCAAAAGTTTTGCCTGATGGAACCATTACATCCCCGCCGATTGACGATATGTTCCCATTTCTTTCGAGGGAAGAATATGATTCCAATAAATTGAAAAATGAGCCAGGGGCATAAGAAAAGTGTTGATTGCAGAAAAAACATCGCTAAAGAGAGCCTCGCGAAAATATCAGCAGAAATTAGGGGTATAATTTTATGAAAAGAGCAGTGATTTCAGGCGCAACAGGCGCAATAGGAACAGCGCTTATTTCTAGACTCGTAAAAGAAAATGTGAATGTTCTCGTTTTATATCGTGGAGATTCTAAACGCATTTCAGGAATAAAGGATCATCCTCTTGTAAAAAAAAAGAGATGTAGCCTTGAAGAATTGGCTGATTTCAAGCTCGTTGAAGATGAAAAATATGATGTTTTTTATCATTTTGCATGGGATGGAACATTTAGCAATGCAAGAAACGATACATTCCTGCAAAATATGAATGTGAAGTATACGCTTGATGCGGTAAATCTAGCCAAGCAACTTGGCTGCCACACCTTTATCGGTGCTGGATCACAGGCTGAGTACGGACTGGTAGAAGGCAAACTGACGCCGAATACTCCGGCTTTTCCCGAAAATGGTTATGGTATTGCAAAGCTTTGTGCTGGACAGCTTAGTCGTATATTGTGCAATCAGATTGGAATGAGGCACATCTGGACACGCACTCTTAGTGTGTATGGACCAATGGACAATGAGTTTTCTTTGACGATGTCTACAATTATAAAACTCCTTAATGGTGAGCAAACGCATTTTACAAAAGGCGAACAAATATGGGATTTTCTCTACAGTGAAGATGCTGCAAACGCATTTTATTTACTTGGGAAAAAAGGAGTTAATGGGAAAACATATTGCATCGGGAGTGGCAATCCTTTGTTACTAAAAGATGCAATTTCAGAAATTATTAGCCTGATTAACCCCGATGCTTTAACTGGAATAGGTGATTTGCCTTATCCGCCGAAACAAGTAATGTACCTCTGTGCAGATATAAAAAGTCTTAGTGTGGACACTGGTTTTGTTCCGGTGGTATCATTTAAAGAAGGTATATGCAAAACTATAGATTGGTATAAGAAGAAAGATAGAAAAAATCTTCATCTTTAAATTTTGTGGGAGAAATACTTATGATGTTTGATTGCCTTCTAAAGCTGAGGGATATTCAGTTTATTAAATTTTTGTTTGTTGGGGTGATTAACACTGCTTTTGGCTATTCATTGTTTGCTTTGTTCATATACTTAGGGGTGCATTATTCTATTGCAGTTTTATTTTCCACGATTCTAGGCATTCTATTCAATTTTAAGACAACAGGAGTCATGGTATTCAATAGCCGAGATAACTCTTTAATAGGACGTTTTTTTTTAGTTTATACAATTTTGTATATTGTTAACATTGCGTTATTAACAATATTGGCTAACTTGAAATTTAACATGTATTTGGCAGGGGCATTGCTTTTATTGCCTTTGGCATTGATGTCGTTTGTGCTCAATAAGAAGTTTGTGTTTCGGAGGTAAGTGTGCATGAAACTCATTAGCATTGTAACTGCTTGCTATAATGAAGAGGAGAATGTGGAAGAATTATATAATCAGGTGAAACAGGTTTTTGCGGTGTTACCGGGTTATACTTATGAACATATTTTTATTGACAATTCTTCTCAGGACAAAACGGTGAGCATTTTGAAAGACCTTGCCCGTAAGGACAAAAATGTTAAAATTATTGTTAATACAAGGAACTTCGGTCATATTCGATCCCCTTACCATGGTTTGCTGCAGGCCCAGGGGGAAGCAGTAATTTCGTTGGTAGCAGATTTGCAAGATCCTCCTGCCATGATCGCAAATTTTCTTGAAAAATGGGAAGAAGGATACAAGGTGGTTATGGGAGTGAAATCCCAAAGCAAGGAATCAACCGCCATGTTTGCCATTCGGAAGGCTTATTATAATTTTATTGGCAAGGTATCAGAAATTAAGCTGGTGAAAAACTATACCGGATTTGGCCTGTATGATAAACGGGTTATTGAATTGTTATGCGAAATTGATGATCCTTATCCATATTTTCGCGGTCTCATTGCCGACTTAGGTTTTGAAAGCTGTAAGATAGAGTATGTGCAACCCGTCCGCAAACGGGGCATTACAAAAAATAACTTTTATACACTATACGATATGGCCATGCTCGGCATTACCAACCACTCAAAAGTACCGCTTCGCATGGCTGCTATGCTTGGCTTTTTTATGTCGGGAATTAGTTTATTGGTCGCAGTAGGGTATTTGATCGCAAAACTCATGTTTTGGGATCAATTTGTCTTGGGAACTGCACCAATTATCATAGGGTTATTTTTCTTTTCATCCGTGCAGTTGTTTTTTATTGGCATCATTGGAGAATATATCGGTTCGATCCATACGCAAGTGCAGAAACGACCGTTAGTAATCGAAAAGGAGCGAATCAATTTTACAAGTTCCCATCAACCGATAGAAATCGTTAAATACAAGGGTGCTGAGCTTGAGAACCATGAAAAGGAAACTGCCTTATGATTAGTAACTCCTGTTTCACCCGTATACACCTTTTTTATGCAGCATAGGCCTTATTGGAATAACTAAAGGTATTTCTGTAGTTGTAGGCCCATTATTACTAGGGAAACCAAATTTGATATTAAATGGATATCTTATGGAAGTGTTTTTTCATCCGGAAAAGCGTTATGAACTCTTGGCGTATTTAATGAGCGCCGCATTTTTGTTTGGGTATTATTTTCTTGGATATTTGTTTGCACATAAACTAAACAAAGCAGCAACTGATATTTTATAATATTATGGAACAATTTTAGGAGTGATTTGCTGGATTTTTATTGTGAGAGTGCCTTTTTACCCACTGTTGTTTCAAAAACTTAAACGTAAGTGTAAGTTTGAGAACGGTGACGGGGGAAGAACCTATCGCATTATACTAACAATTATTTTGTTGCAAGCATGCCTAGCGTTCTATCCGTATGTTTCCGGCGACTATAAGTTAATGAATGAGTATATGGATATTCCAGAAGAAACATATTTGCAAGAAAAAAACAACAATAGTAGACTTTATAAAAATTTACAAAAAACAGGAATAACAAAACCAGATCCTGGTCACACATCGTCTTCTAGGTCTTTCTAACCGATACGACCCAGAGAAGGATAATGGATACAATCCTCAGCCAGTATTAGCTGTAAAAGTTTCGCAGCCGGATCTTCTTAAAGATTTTGTTAATCTGCCACAGAATAAGTTGAAATATTATCATAATAATACAGAGGCACTTTGCAGCGTGGGACTAATTAGTCCCGAAGAGCGAGTATTACTTAATGGTATTATGCAAAGTGATACCGAGAAAATTGATGATTTTTTTGCAGCCAGCAACCTAGTCTCAAAAGCATTTGACAAAAAAATATATACCGAAGAAGAAAATGAATTTTTACAGAAGAACCGGTTTGAATTTCATTGGCAGATTCTGAACCTTTGGATTATTCATCATCATAACTTTATTTTAGGACCCATTAATGAATACGTTCTTGGTAAAGATTTTAATCATATTTTTATGCAATATGGTTGGTTAAATGTTATCTTTTTAAAGAACATGATGGAGTTTTTAGGTGGAATTAGTTATAACAACTATTTCATCAGTTTGTTTTCGTTTTATTTTATTTATTATACCTGTTTCGTTGGGACTGTCTTTATGATTTTTAGAAGGTTGGTTTATACGCTGATTGTTACGGCACTGGCCTTTGCAGCGTTCAATGCGATTGGGTTCCAATTTTTGTTTCTTGGACCAGGCATGAATCCGATCCGTCATCTATTTGACATTTTCGTGTTGTTATTGCTTTACCGGTATTGCGTTCAGGGACGCCGAAAAGATTTGTTAGTTAGCTCGATCTTGTGTTTTGCTGCTATATTAAATAATAGTCAGTTTGGTTTATTTCTTCTCATTGCATTGGTAGTTTCGTTAGCAACCAAATACTTAAAAGAAGGGTATAAATTATATTATCGAGAAACGCTGTTCCTTATAATGGTGGTAGCCATTGGATTAGGATTGTTTTTTAGTTTGTGATTTGGCTGTGGTAGGGTTATTTTTGCTGATTTATTCGCAAGAATTACTGGTTTACTATGTGTGGGGCGGGGTATTTGATCACTTTTTAGGGGTGGCATCTATTTATGCGTTAAAGGTGGTCTGTTGGTTAAAAATGGATATTGGCATGTTTTTTGCAAGAGAAAAATCCCCACTATTGCAAAACTTTTTCCCCAGCATGAGGGTGGGGAATTTTATCCACTCTGACGCATGAGCGAGTCGCGC
>JAGFXW010000141.1 GCA_017861495.1 Bacillota bacterium | reverse complement strand
ATTATCGCCAATTTTCAGTTCGTCAATCGATACCGCGTCATTTTCATTAATGACCGGGATCACGCCCATATCCAACAACGTCAACAAAGTATTGCGCGAATTGGCATAATGCTTGCGGTTCACAGAATCGGCCCGGGTCAGCAGAACCTGGGCAACAACCTGGCCGTATTCGGCAAACAATTTTTCATAGGTGTGCATTAAAATTCCTTGGCCGACTGCAGCGGCAGCCTGCTTTTGCGGAATGGTTTTCGGCTTTTCCTTAAGGCCCAGACGATCCATTCCCGCGCCAACCGCTCCCGAGGTCACGAGCAAAATTTCTTTTCCTTGATTAGCCAGATCAGATAATTCGCGGACTAATTTTTCAATCCGCATGAAATTCAACTTACCGGTACTGTGGGATAACGTAGTCGTTCCCACTTTCACCACGATCCGGCGGGCTTCCGTCAGGCTTTCTCTAGTAAGCATCCCTTTTCTCCCTCACTATTTACGGTAACTCGATTTTCGGATTATCCGCGTTTCGCTTAAAGATTAACCCTTTACGGCCGATGACCTGCACCAATTCTGCAGCCAGCCGGTCCGCCAATATTTCCATTACTTCCTTAGGTTCCTGCGGACAATTTTGCAAAACCCTGACTTTGATCAGTTCTCTGGGGCCGATGGCTTCACGGGCGGTTACAATCACCGAATCAATGACGCCCAATTTGCCAACCTGGACTACCGGTTCCAATAAACTTCCCATAGCCCGCAGATACCGTTTTTGTTTTCCTGTTAATGCTGCTTCCAGAGCAATCTTCCTCCTAGAAGACCGTTGGAAAAACCAATTGACAGCTTCTCCAACCAGTCGCTTTGTTTACTTATCTTTTAAACTCGAATTCCATCATCCCGATCCGCACAGTATCGCCTTCCTTGATTCCGTGCTCCAGCAACTTTTCTTCAATGCCCAACCGGCGCCAGATGAGTTGGAACCGCCGCACCCCTTCATCATCGTCAAAATGGATCATTGCCACCAATTTCTCGATATTCCTGCCTTCTACAACAAAGGCTCCGTCATCCTCGCGCCGAATGGAAAATTCCTCTTCCGGCTTTGCCTCATAGACCTTGGCGGTTTCTATAACTTCCGGTTCTTCCACATAGTCGGCCAACACTTCGCTGACCCGGTTCATCAATTCTTTCATCCCTTCGCCGGTTGCCGCCGAGATCGGAAAAATCTCACGGCCCTGTTCTTTCATGTATGTGGCTACCCGCTCATAATTCGCTCTTGCATCCGGCAAATCCATCTTGTTGGCAGCAATAATCTGCAGCCGGTTAGCCAGCCGTTCGCTGTATAACCGCAGTTCATCGTTAATCTTATGATAATCTTCGATCGGATCACGGCCTTCGCTGCCGGAAACATCCAGCACATGAATAATGATCTTGGTCCGTTCAATATGCCGTAAAAACTCATGACCAAGACCTACGCCCTGGTGCGCCCCTTCGATCAGGCCCGGGATATCCGCCAACACAAAGTTGCGCTCGCCATCCAGGCTCACTACCCCCAGTACGGGAGACAGCGTCGTAAAGTGATAGGCCGCCACTTCTGGTTTTGCGGCCGATACCATCGATAAAATACTCGATTTGCCCACGCTGGGGTACCCAACCAAGCCAACATCAGCCAGCAGTTTCAATTCCAGGTTGATCCACATTTCTACGCCAGGTTCGCCTTTTTCCGCAAACGTCGGCGCCCGATGGACGCTGGATACGAACCGGGCATTGCCCCGTCCGCCCCGTCCGCCTTTGGCCACAACAAATTTTTGTCCCGGCTTGGTCAAATCAGCCAAAACCCGGCCTGTCCCGTCCTCTTTCACCAAAGTTCCCGGCGGCACCGGTATTTCCATCGGCGCAGACGTATGACCGGACATGTTTTTCGTAGCCCCGTTGCCGCCCCGATCCGCCTTAAAATGCCGTTTATAGCGAAAATCCTGCAAGGTATTGCGATTCATATCCACGACAAATACAACATCACCGCCGCGTCCGCCGTCGCCGCCGCTCGGCCCGCCTTTGGGAACATACTTTTCCCGCCGGAAGCTGGACGCGCCATCGCCACCATCACCTGATTTTACATAGATTCTTGCTCTGTCAATAAACATTCTGTTTTCTCCTCTGCTATGGCGCAGCCATACAATCATTCAACAAACTTGTCAAAATTATTCCCCGTAACAGCATGGTCTCCCTGCCTAAAAATGGTCACTCATTTATTTAACCGCCTGCTCCTGATACTGATATAATGATTCATCGACTGATTCGATTTTTTTCGACACTTCTTCGATATAGCGCAGCGCTTTCTCCCCTCTTCCCAACTGGATCAGCGCATGGACAACCTGCAAATGGTTAATGAAGTCATTCCGTTGAAGCCGCAGTAACCGGATAAATTGAGAACATATTTCCTCTTCAGACATTTCACAACAAATCCTTTCATACCGGAATAATCGGATGACAGTCCACTGATATCAAACATTCGATCTTTCCGGCACAAATCCTTTACTGCTGCCACCAACGATATGGAAAAAAAACGCCTGCGGCCGGTTGGACCGCAGGCGCCCGTAGTTACTACATAGCTCCTTCAACAGCGTAAACGCTAACTTGTCTGTCATCGCGCCCTTTGCGTTCAAAGGCCACCCGACCGTTTACTTTCGCATACAAGGTATAGTCTTTGCCGAGCCCTACATTTTGGCCTGCATGGAACCGTGTACCCCGTTGGCGAACAATGATGCTGCCGCCGGTAACGAATTGTCCATCATGGGCTTTCGTTCCCAACCGTTGTGAAGCGCTGTCACGACCGTTCCGTGAACTTCCGACCCCTTTTTTATGAGCAAATAACTGTAAGTCAAATGAATTCAGTTGAAACATCTGCAATTCACCTCCTGCTTTCCAAAATTCGTACACTTTTAGGATTTAACTTGGCAATCTCCGTTAAACCCAATATCATCGTTTCCAAAATAGCCTGCGTCTGATCATCCGGCGCATCAGCCAACCGGACAGCAAAACTGGCATCAGCCTGCTGCAAGGTAATCGCCCGCTTCAAATGGCGTTCCAGGCCAAATACGGAAGCCTGTATCAATGTCGATACCCCCGCACACACAATATCCTGCCCATGGGGAGCAGTATTGGCATGCCCTTCCGCGCAAAAGCCTTTGACTGCCTGATTTTTATCGCGTTCAATCCGAATCGTAATCATAACAGCTGTTTATGCTTCAATCTTCTCAATCGTCACTTTCGTATACGATTGACGATGTCCTTGACGTTTACGATAGTTTGCTTTTGCTTTGTATTTGAAGACACGGATTTTTTTGCCCTTTACCTGGGCAACTGCTTGTCCGGTCACTTTGGCTCCAGCTACGAGCGGTTTGCCAAACAAAACTTCGCCATCTTTCACTACAGTCAGAACTTCGTTAAACTCTACCGGATCACCTGCGCCGACTTCCAATTTTTCGATGAAAATCACGTCGCCTTCGCTAACCCGATATTGTTTGCCACCAGTTTGAATAATTGCGTACATAAATGCACCCCCTTCAATACAGACTCGCCGAATGTGGTACCCGTAAACCGGGTTTGCTGACCTCTCCGAGCGGTTTGGGTGTAGATACAGTCGTCTACAGATTAAAATTGTAACACAAGGCAGAATGGTTGTCAATCCTTCATGCTTTACTGCGAAGAACCGTGAACACTTCCGGCTGCAAGTCGGCCCGGAACTCGATCTTCAACGAGAGAGACAAATCCCGCTCCGTCGCAGCCAGCCATTCCGGCGTCAGGACAGAGGTTAACCGCGTGGGCGCCTGAAGCACAAAACTGCCGGAAGATCGCGGGCCGGCGGCAATATTTCGTAATTGCCGGTTAATCCGAATTACCATCGTTTCCGAAGACAATAACCGCCCCCGCCCCTCACAAAAACTGCAGGCCTCGTACATCGTTCCGTCCATATCCTGCCGCACTTTTTTGCGGGTCATCTCAACGAGGCCCAGGGCGGTAAACCCGTACACGTTGTTTCTGGTCCGGTCTTGGTGCAAATGTTCCTGCAGCACAGCAAGAATAGCTTGCCGGTGTTCCTCCTGGTTCATATCGATAAAATCGATGAGGATCATTCCGCCGATATCGCGCAGACGAATTTGTCTGGCAATTTCTTTCGCCGCTTCACAATTCGTCTGAAAAACGGTTGTTGCCAGATTGGTATTCCCGACAAATTTTCCGGTATTCACATCAATGACCGTCAAGGCCTCCGTACGATCAATCACCAGATAACCGCCGTTTTTCAGCCCGACTTCACGCCGGTGCAGCTCCTCTAATTGCGGTTTAAGATCATAATGCGCAAAAATATCTTTATCACTTTGATACAAATGAACACGGGAAAATAAATCCGGATCAGAAAGCTGGACTAAATCGCGCACGCGATTGTACGCGTCCTGCTGATCAATAATAAATTCGTCCACACTGTCATCAAACAGGTCCCGAACCAAACGAATAATCAGATCGACATCCCGATACAACAACGTCGGCGCAGGGGACCGTTTGGCCCGCGCCAGCAAAGCCGCGGAAAGATTATGCAAATACGTTGCGTCTTTCCGCAAGGCCTCAGCCGTCTTGCCTTCTGCTACGGTACGGACAATCAATCCCATGCCGGCAGGACAGGCTTCTTCCGCGATCTGCCGCAAGCGTTCCCGCTCTTCCTCGCTTTCAATGCGGCGGGAAATACCGATGTGTTTAGCAGTAGGCAAAAGGACCAAATAGCGTCCGGGCAAATTCCATTCCGTGGCTACCCGCGGTCCTTTGGTACCGATCGCCTCTTTAGTCACTTGAACAATAAGTTCCTGGCCTTCGTTGAGGACCATGCTTTTTTCCGCGGAACCGCCAAGATACGGATAGGTTTTGCCAATATACAAAAACGCGTTTTTCTCCCGGCCAATATCGACAAAAGCCGCTTGCATGCCAGGCAGCATGTTTTTAATTTTCCCTTTATAAATATTACCCGCAATTTGTGTGCCGGCATACCGTTCCAGTGCGATTTCCATCAACTCACCGTTTTCCAGGAGCGCCATCCTGGTTTCATCCGGTCCGACAGAAACAATCATCGTCTTGCTCATACCTGCGCCAGCACCAAGGGTGACACATGTTTTCCGTCATCAACGGCCCATAAGGCCGTGCGATGGATCAGCGCAGTCTGTGATGAAACCGGAAAGCCAAATTCAGTTGCCAATACATCCAGTATTTCCGCCGGTTTTACGCTGCCGGCGGAAGTCATCTTGATCGATAGGCGCAAGCGGATGGCCTGTGGCAATATTTCCATCTCCACCGGACCGGCCAAATACTGCTTCAAATCGATAAACCGCTTGCCCTTTGGCGATTGACGGATATAGACCACTTTCTCCATTTCGGCAAAACGCTGCAAACTACTTTGCACGTCAGTCATCGAAACCGTGTCGGTGATCGGGATCTGTATTTGATAATCGGTTTGATCTATTACGGCCATCAACGCCGCTGCCCGGTCATCAATATAGCCGGCTTCCTTCACCTGTATTCCCCGCGGCAAAACGGCGTTCAGCCTGCTGATTACCTCCGCAGCGGGAGGCTGGTCTTTCATTTCCAGATCCAGATATTCCGCCTCACTGCTCACTCCTACCGCCAATGCGGAAGCAAGAGCCACTTTCATGTGGGGATTGAACCCTTCGGAGTAAGCAGCCGGCAATTTGGCCCGCCGTACCGCCCGGGTAATCGCGCGCACGTAATCCAAATGGGAAATAAACCGCAATTCTTCGCCTTTCGTGATTCTCAACCGCAATTTACTCATGGTCTGCGCGCCCCCAATCCACGATTTTAGTGTCTAAGGCCGAACAAACGCCGCAGGCGCTGCAAGTCCCGCGCCGGCAGTCAGGCGTACACTCAGCAGACAAAGCCTGCTGATATTCTCGAATGAGAAATTTCTTATCTTCACCGGCGCTCGAGTGATCCCATGGCAGCACCTCGTTCAAGTCCCTTGACCGGTTGGCGTAAAAGGCAGGATCAAGGCCAACTTCACGGAAAGCCTCCTCCCAAACATCATGTTTATAATGCTCCGACCATCCGTCAAATTTGGCGCCATTGCGCCAGGCAGTCAGAATGACATTGCCCAACCGGCGATCGCCGCGGGAAAATACCCCTTCCATCATGCTGACAGGCGCATCGTGCCAATTCAAGGTAATGCTGCGGTCGCGGATGAGGGAGCGCAGCAAATTTTGCCGCCGTTCCATTTCCGCCAGCGAAATCTGACCATACCATTGGAATGGAGTATGCGGTTTCGGGACAAAAGAAGATACGCTAACCGTAATTTTGACATCCCGGCGACCGGTAATTTGCATGTACAATCTTTTTACGCCGTATGCCAGTTCCGCAATTCCTTGAATATCTTCATCCGTCTCGGTCGGCAAGCCGATCATAAAGTACAACTTCACTGCCGACCAGCCAGCCCGGAAGGCTGCCCCGACGGCATCCTCCAGATTTTGTTCCGTTACACCCTTATTGATTACATCCCGCAGCCGCTGTGTTCCGGCTTCCGGCGCGAAGGTCAGCCCGCTTTTGCGAACCTTTTGAAGCTCTTGCGCCAGTTCGATGCAAAAGCTGTCAATCCGCAGCGAGGGCAGCGAAACACTGACATATTGATCTTTAAACCGCTCAATTAAAGCAGAAACCAGTTCCCGTAACCGCGAATAATCGGC
>JAGFXW010000140.1 GCA_017861495.1 Bacillota bacterium | reverse complement strand
AATTAGGATAGAGAGGAGCCGAAAGAGTGCGGTTTTTTTATAAAAAGGCGGCAATCATTTCGGCGGCCGTTTTGACCGTCATTCTCCTGGCTGTTTTTTTCGCTCGTGAAGCGCACAAGTTTCCCTTGCTGGAAAAAACCGTTGTTTCAATATTGGCGCCAGTTGAATATGTAGCTGCAAAGACAGGATATGGATTTCGGCATGTTACAGACTTCTTTGGAAATCTAAGCACTGTATACCGGGACAATGAAACGTTACGGGCGCAAAATGAACAATTACGGCAAACAGAATTCAATGTTACCGAAATTATGGCGGAAAATGACCGTTTGCGGGCGATGCTGGACTATAAAAAAGTTTCACCGCAATTCAGTCTAGTGACGGTTGCGGTGATTGGACGGGATCCGGGAAGTTGGACGAACACGATTGTGGTCAATGGCGGTAGTAATGACGGCATAAAAAAAGACATGGCCGTGGTTACACCCCACGGTTTGGTTGGAAATGTGATCCAGGTAAGCGCGAATTTGGCGAAAGTACAATTGATCCTGGATCCGCGCAGCGCGGTAGGTGTGCTGGTTCAGCGGCCTGAGTCGAGGGTTGCCGGAATTATTGAAGGCAATGCCGTACAACCGTTGGCACCCCGTCTGAAGAATTTGGCACGGGATGCAGATGTTGTCATTGGCGATAAAATCATTACTTCCGGTTTTGGCGGCATTTATCCGAAAGGATTATTAGTTGGTGAGGTTGTTGATGTCGTTGACGACGAAGGCGGCTTGGTAAAACACGCCATCCTGAAACCTGCGGTTGATTTTGACCGTTTGGAGGAAGTGGCCGTAATTGTCCGCTCTTCCGAACCAACAGGCAGCACTCCGAAGGGGGACAAGCAGTGATGAGGGCGGCATTCTGGTTTGTGTTGGTGCTGATACTGCTTGTGATACAGGCGACAATTTTACCGTTGTTGTTTACAGGTGGACATCGTCCGGATCTTTTGCTGGCGGCTGTGGTTTCGGCAGGGCTGCTGTTTGGCAAGGATACGGCAATCGGACTGGGCTTTTTTGCCGGATTACTGCAGGATTTGGCGTCCGGGGCTATTTTTGGCCTCAATCTTTTGCCGAAAATGTTGACAGGTTATTTGTTTGGCTTGGCTGAGCGTAATGTTTTTAAAGAAAATATTTTGCTGCCATTGTTCGCTGTCATGGCAGCCACTGTTTTCCAGGGGCTGTTTACGATGTTTTTCTTGCTCTTGTCAGGCTACCCGATGGATATGTTTGCTTATTTTATCCAACAGGTAATCCCAGCAGCGTTTTATAATATGCTGACAGCGATTCCGATCCATTATGCGATCTATTTTTACAGCCGCCGTCTGGCGCAGCCCGTTTAGCCTTACTTTTCTAAATGGTTTCTGGATAATAAGGGAGTGTTAGTAATTTGCTGGTAAGAAATTTGCAAAACCGGTTGCAGGTATTAGCGCTTCTGGTGGTGCTTGTTTTTTTGGTTTTGGTCGGACGAGTTGGATATATGCAAATTGTACAGGGCAAAATGTACACGCAATTGGCGGATGGCAACCGGTTGCGCCTGATACCGGTTATGGCGCCCCGCGGCACATTTTTTGACCGCAACGGGATTCCGATGGTTTCTAACCGGCCCGGGTTCACAGTTTCGTTGCTGCCAGCCGCGGGGCCGGTCAATGACGGCGTTATTTCGCAATTGGCGCTTATTTTAGGCATGAATGAAACCGAAATACGGCAAAAGATCAGTCAACAGACCAGTTCTTTTGATCCGGTGCGTATAAAAGCGGACATTGGCCCGGATATCGTGACTCGCATTGAGGAACACCGGAGTGAATTACCCGGTGTGGTCATTGAGATTCAGTCGATCCGTAATTATGTGTACAATGAATTAGCCGCCCATGTGTTTGGCTACGTCAGTGAGATTAATGACGACGAATTAAGCAGAAAAAAAGCAGCTGGCTATAAACAAAGGGATATTATCGGCAAAACCGGCTTGGAAAGCGTATATGATTCCGAGGCGCGCGGTGTTGATGGCGGCGGACAGGTTGAGGTGGATGTTACCGGCCGTTCTGTCCAGGTTTTGGGCAGAAAAGAGCCGGTTCCGGGCAGCAACCTGGTCTTGACGATTGATTACCGCATACAGAAGGCTGCCGAAATTGCGCTGGACGAACAATTGAAGTATCTGCAAACCGAATCCCGCTTTAAACGGGCACAGGCGGCGGCAGCGGTCGTAATTAACCCGCAAACGGGAGAAATCCTGGCGATGGCAAGCCGGCCAACCTTTAATCCCAATTTGTTTTCTACAGGAATTTCGAGTAAAGATTGGAAAGTATTAAATGACAATCCCAATCATCCAATGGATAACAAAGCAATTTCCGGCGAGTACTCGCCGGGCTCTACTTTCAAGATTGTAACTGGAGCTGCGGCGTTGGAAATGGGCAAAGTGACTCCGGATGAAAAGATCTTCGATTCTGGTCAGCATTGGCTGATACCGAAAGGCAATTCCGAAGGAGAAGCGTTGGGTTGGATTAATTTTAAGGAAGCGCTGGCCAAATCGGATAACGTCTATTTCTATGAAATGGGAAACCGTCTGGGTATTGACAATCTGGAAAAATACGCCAGAATGTTTGGCTTAGGCCAATATACGGGAATTAACTTGCCTGGCGAATCCGACGGTTTGGTAGCGAATCGCCGCTATAAGCAAAAGGTGTATGGGGAAGACTGGTATTTGTCGGAAACGTTTGACGCGGCGATCGGTCAGGGATTCCAGTTGGCCACTCCTTTGCAAATGGCAGTGTTAATCAGTGAAATTGCCAATGGCGGCCACCGTTACCGCCCGTACTTGGTGAACAGGATTTTATCGCCCAATGGCGAAGTTATAAAGAAGTTTGCGCCGGAGGAAGTTGGCAGTATCGCTCTGTCGGCCGGAAATTTGCAATTAATCCGTGAGGCGTTGCGGGAAGTTGCGCAAGCAGGCGGAACGGCAGGAGACGTCTTTGCTAATTTTCCAATCAATATTGCCGGAAAAACCGGAACGACGGAAAATTTCCATGGCGATGACCATGGCTGGTTTGTAGCCTATGGTCCGTATGAAGATCCGCGGGTGGCTGTTGTTGTTATTGTAGAGCAAGGCGGGTTTGGCTCTTCTTCTGCGGCGCCAATTGCCCGAAAAATCATGGAGGCTGCGTTTAATTTAAATCAGCCAAACCAGAGCGATGCTCCGCGTATCTATAAACCGCATACGGTTTTATAATGAATAGAATAAGAAATGCCTCATAGTCAAGGGTTGATTTGTTACAGTGTATTTAGGAGAAAAATAATGCGACAAGACGTAATGTTTAAAGGAATCGGCGGCAATTTACAACTGCTTATTCCGGATCAACTACAGTTTACCGAAGCTTTAAATCAAATTCAGGCGAAATTAGCTGCTTCTGCGACTTTTTTCGGCAAAGGCAGTATCATCCAGATTCCGATGGCGGAACAGAGGCTGAACAAGGAAGAACAGGACCAACTCACGGCTGTTTTTTCGGAATATGGACTTTTCTGGGAAGCAATCGAGATGACGGCAAAAGCAACCGATACCGAAGAGGGTATGGCCCAACCGGACGACGAAACTTCCGCCGCCCAGACCTTAATTGTTGAAAAAACACTGCGGGGCGGGCAAAAGGTCGTTTCCGATCATTCGGTGCTTGTCATTGGAGACGTAAACCCAGGGGCGGAAATTATCGCCGGCGGCGATATCGTTGTTTTGGGTACCTGCCGGGGCATTGCCCATGCCGGTGCGTATGGCAACCGGGAAGCGACGATCAAAGCGAATCGGTTATTGGCCAGCCAAATACGGATTGCTGGTGTGATTGCGCGGGCGCCGGATCAGCTGAATAATCCGGAATATCCGGAAATCGCTCGTATTATTGACGGCGCTGTGACGATTGAACCAGCAGAGTAACGATTGGATATATATGAGGAGGATTACAATATATGGGAGAGGTATTAGTAATTACATCCGGTAAAGGCGGCGTAGGCAAGACGACGACAGCGGCCAACCTCGGAACAGGATTTGCGTTGTCGGGAAAACGGGTAGCGTTAATCGATGCAGATATCGGTTTGCGGAATCTAGATGTCGTAATGGGATTGGAAAACCGGATTGTATACGATTTGGTTGATGTCGTAGAAGGAAATTGCCGTTTAAAACAAGCCTTGATCCGTGACAAACGCTATGAAACCCTCTATCTTTTACCGGCGGCGCAGACGCGGGATAAAAATGCGGTGAATCCGGAACAGATGCAGCAATTGTGCGAAGAACTGTCCCGCGAATTTGACTATGTAATTATCGATTGTCCGGCTGGAATCGAACAAGGTTTTCGCAATGCAATCGCCGGTGCGACCGCAGCAATCATCGTCACTACGCCAGAGGTATCGGCTGTACGGGATGCCGACCGCATCATCGGTTTGTTAGAGTCGGAAGGAAAATCGGATCCGAAATTGATCGTCAACCGCATTCGACCGCAAATGGTAAAAAAAGGCGATATGATGGACATTGACGATATCATTGATATTTTGGCGATTGATTTATTGGGTGTCATTCCGGAAGACGAATATATTGTTATTTCCACCAACCGAGGGGAACCGGCAGTCACCCAGCCGGGTTCTTTGGCCAGTACGGCGTATAAAAATATTGTCAGACGGTTATCCGGTGAGACGGTTCCCTTGATGTCGTTGGAAGTTCGCGATAGTTTTTTCAGTAGAGTGAAAAAATTTTTGAGATTATAGGAAGGTGGACACTATGCTTGATTTGATCTTGAAATTGTTCGGCAAAGAATCTTCCGGTTCAAAAAATATTGCCAAGGAAAGATTGCGGTTGGTATTGGTTCATGATCGTGTGAATGTTTCCCCGCAGTTTATGGAAACGTTGAAAGACGATATGATCAAAGTGATATCAAACTATATGGAAATTAATGAACAGGAAATGGAAGTCAGTTTGACGAAATCCAAATCTTCCGTAGCTATTGTTGCCAATATTCCCGTAAACCGTATGAAACGGGGGATATCGATACAGTAGTGTCTTTGTTTGAGACTGGACGCTGGTAGAAAATCCTATTATAATAGACAAAGAGTATGATCTGGGATGGAAGGTAAGAAATGTTAAACCGGCGTTTATTAAGAAATCTTGATTGGGTCTTGATTGGTGTGACTGGACTGCTGATTCTCATCAGTTTAACGATCATTGCCAGTGCTACGCATGCCAATCTATCGAATGAAAATCGTTATTTGTATGTTCAGCGACAAGGGTTGTTTGCTCTAATCAACATGCTGTTGATTGTGGCGACGTTGAATTTTGATTATAAAAACTTGGAACGCTTTGCCGGCCCGTTGTATATCGTGAATGTTGTCATGTTATTGGCGGTTATGTTTGTCGGCCATTCTGCGTTGGGAGCGCAGCGCTGGATCCAGCTCGGACCGATTTCCCTTCAGCCGTCGGAGTTTTCTAAGTTGATCATGATTATTGCCTTGGCGTATTTATTGGATAAAAAATCCAGCCATCTTGACACATGGCGGGATATTCTGCCGATTTTTCTGTTTGTCGGGATCCCGTTTTTGTTGGTTTTGAAACAACCCGATCTGGGCACATCGCTGGTGTTTTTGGCTATTTTGTTTGGTATGATTTATATTGCCGGGATTCCGTCTAAACTTCTCATGATGATTTTTGGCGCCGGAATGGCCATTATGCCTGTGTTTTGGCATTTTCTAAAAGATTACCAAAAACAGCGGCTTACTGTTTTTATTGATCCCAATGTGGATCCTCTGGGATCGGGGTACCATATTATTCAATCGAAAATTGCGATTGGATCTGGGATGTTGTTTGGCAAGGGGTTGTTTGCCGGAACACAGAGCCAGCTTAATTTCTTGCCGGAAAACCATACGGATTTCATTTTTGCGGTAATCGGTGAGGAATTGGGGTTCGTCGGCTGTTTTGTCGTGCTGCTTCTTTATCTGATTTTATTATACCGGGGCGTAAAAATCGCGGATGCGGCCAAAGACAATTTTGGCACTTTGCTGGCGACAGGGATTACTTCCATGCTTACGTTCCATGTCCTGGTCAACGTCGGTATGACAACCGGGATTATGCCGGTCACCGGTATTCCTTTGCCGTTAATGAGTTATGGGGTGAGTGCTCTGACCACCAATATGGTCAGCATCGGCATTTTACTCAATATTTATATGCGACGGCAAAAAATCATGTTTTAACGATCGCCCTGGCTTACCTGGCCGGGGCTTCTTGGTCCATCAGGCAGTATATAAATTTTGCCTGATGGACATAAGTGCAACCAACGGCTTACGCCGTCTCTTAAAGCTCGGCGTAAGCCGGGTTTTCTAATTGGATCAATTTTGAATACAGAAATGAGGGCGTTTATGATTACTCTTCCTCCCGACACATTGCACCGGGTAATCAAACCGGGGCGTTATACCGGCAATGAACTGAACAGTGTGGTGAAAGACCACTCGCAGATGAAGGTCAAATTTGCTTTGGCGATGCCGGATGTGTACGAAGTCGGCATGTCAAACCTAGGGCTGAAAATTTTATATGAAGTTTTGAATCAACAACCGGATATTGTGGCGGAACGGGTCTATGCGACATGGGTGGACATGGAAGCCGAAATGCGAAAACAGCAAATTCCGCTATTTTCTTTGGACAGCCTCTGCGCCATTCGTGATTTTGACCTGCTGGGTTTTACCCTGCAGTA
>JAGFXW010000139.1 GCA_017861495.1 Bacillota bacterium | reverse complement strand
CGCGAAATCAAAGATTTCGAGCCTCAGTCTTAAGTTCGCTCTAAGGGTTCGACGGGGGCAATAACCCCCTCCGAACCTAAGGCTCACTTATATTCCGTTGTATGTTATGCAAGCGCGTTAGACGAACTTATAAAAGTTCGACTCCCTTGCCGTATGCCATGCCTGGCTTACATCAGTCCATACTATTACCAATACCCAGTTCATGTTATTGCAATTTTTATGCCAATAAATAATTGTTAATCGATTTATAGGTAAAAACAAACCATGCCGTGTATCGGCAAGACTTTTTGCGTCTTGCCGATACACGGCATGGCCAACCATCGTTTCAAATCATCTTTCAGTATGTTATTTTAAACTTACATTTTTTCTTGTTTTATTGGCAAAAACCTTGTTTTATTCGAAGGATCAGGCATGTGTAAGTTTACCATTACATTGTAATTGTAAACTTACACATCACAAAAAGCATACACAGTTTATTGAGAAAGCAATACCGACGCTTTCATCAAAGTTTGTTTGGTTTCGGCCATCAGTTCCTCAACAATTTCAGCTACCGGTTGAATTTTCGTTAATCCGCAAATGCTTTGCCCGACATTGACATATCCGTCTTCTGTCTCCCCTTCTACGGCCGCCCGCCGCAAAGTCCCTGCCGCTAACTGATCCAACTCACTTTGAGCAATACCAGAAGCTTCCATCGCATGGAATTTATTAGAAAACCTGTTTTTCAACCCGCGGACAGCGTGCCGTTTTCCATATCCGGTAACTGTTGAATCGCTGTCTGTCGCATGGATAATTGCCGCTTTGGTGTCCTGATGGATCGGGCATTCTTCAGCCAGTAAAAACCGCGAGCCTATTTGCACGCCATCGGCTCCCATCAGGAGCGCTGCCGCAATTCCTCGTCCGTCGGCAATTCCTCCCGCAGCAATGATTGGAATCTTTATCCGCGGAATGATATTGGTCAACTGGGCCATCGTAGTCAAGGTGCCTACATGGCCGCCAGATTCCATTCCCTCAACAATAATCGCATCGACGCCATTGTCCTCCATCTTTTTCGCGATGCGTAGATTCGGGACAACCGGAATGACCTTGATGTTTGCGGCCTGCAATTTCTTGATATACGGTGTGGGATCGCCCGCTCCTAAGGTTACAAAGCTGATTTTCTCAGCAATGACCAGTTCGATAATTTCTTCCCGATTGGGAGACATCAGCATAATATTAATCCCAAAGGGCTTATCCGTACTTTTTTTCACGGCAGCAATTTCTTGTTTGACCCATTCGGTCGGCCGGCCGCCTGTTCCTATGATCCCCGCCCCGCCGGCAAGAGAAACAGCGCTTGCCAGCTTTGCATCCGATGACCAGGCCATACCTCCTTGGAGAATAGGATATTTAATGCCAAGCAATGCAGTAATTCGATTATTCATGAAGCAGCACTCTACCTTTCATTATATGATATCCAATATTTTCAACACGGTCGTGTTTTGTTATTTCCCCTTGTCTAAATTTAATCTTTTTATTTTTTGATACAATAGCGGTCTCGCAATTTTTAACAATTCTGCCGTCTTCGTTTTATTTCCCTTGCAAGTTTCCAATGCATTTTTAATAATTTCTTTTTCCGCAAGGTCTTTAATAATTCCCAATTTTTGTTCCAGCGAAAACCGTCCATCTTCTTTGATCAAATTGGCTGCGCTTCTTTTCTGGATCCGCAAAGCCAGAGTATCAAAATACTCCATTTTCAGCGGACCGGATAACGCGATATTAGCCGCTCGCTCCAACGTATGCTCCAATTCCCGGACATTCCCCGGCCAATCATGCTGGCGGAAAAGCTGCAGCACTTCTTTATCAATGCCGGTAATTTTCAAGCTAAGACGGTGATTAAGCTTGGCAAGAATATGCTCAGCCAGCAGTGGCACGTCTTCAATCCTTTCGCGAAGCGGTGGAATTTTAAGCGGAACCGTATTGATGCGATAATAAAAATCTTCGCGGAATTCACCTTTTGTTACCAATGTAAACAGGTTTTTATTCGTAACAAAAATCAAGCGGACATCAATCTTCATTGGTTTGTTGCTGCCGACTCTCTCGATTTCCCTTTCCTGGATCACCCGCAACAGCTTTGATTGTAATAACAGGGGCATTTGCTGGATTTCATCAAAAATCATTGTTCCGTGGTTTGCTAATTCAAACTTGCCCATTTTTCCGCCTTTTCGCGCGCCGGTAAAAGCCCCTTCCTCGTAGCCGAATAATTCCGTTTCAAACAATTCGGTTGGAATAGCCGCACAGTTGATCCGGACAAGCGGTTGGTGGCTGCGGGAACTCAACTGGTGGATCGCCTGCGCAAAAAGTTCCTTCCCTGTCCCGGTTTCTCCACTGATCAGCACGGTAGATTGCGTCTGTGCAACGTTCTGTACCATTGCTTTTATGGCTTGGATATTGGACGCCATGCCAATAATCTGGTCAATCGAATATTGGGCTCCGCGAAGTTGCCCCAAGTCCTTCTTGTAATGCAGCAACTCTTGAATTAAATGCCTCGTCTTTTGCAAAGCTTCAATCGTAGATACCCCTTCGGCCGGTTGGTTAAACGATCCGAAGGTGGCAACAGCAATTAATTTTCCATCGCGAAAAACCGGGAGGCGGTTACAAACAACCGATTCACCCGTATTCAATTGAAAAATACTGCCGAATTCAGCCTTGCCTGTCTTCGCAACAATATGCATTCGCGTCCCGGGGATTACGTTGATCACCGGTTTCCCTATAACTTTAGCCGGATCAACATTCAACTTAGCGGCATAGCCTCTCGACAAAAAAATAATATTGCCCTGATTATCCGTCACCAAATTAATACAGGTCTCAAAAACATCTTCAATTATATCTCTGAAGCCAATGTCAATATCGCCCATATAAATACTCCCGTCCATTCATCAATATTGCCTATAAATTACGGAAATGCATCTATAAAACACTACGATCCATCATTAGTTTAATTTATTTTTTCTACAGTTTCAACAATCTTTCAATAGGGCTAATCTAGAATCAAAAACGTTTATTTTCGAACGGCTTCTTTCGCCCGGTCCTTGATAGCAATTTTCACTTCTTGCCGCGCTAACGAATGATCCGGGAATTTCCAGCCAGGCAAAAGTTTATACCGGTTCGCATACGGCCGGAATAACTCTAATACCTCCTCCTTCGTTCCCTGCTTTTGGTTATAGATATCCGGCAAAACAATCAGGAACAGCGAATTGTCACGTTCTTGCAGCAACAAAAGCTGATAAGTAATGATAACCGGTGTTCCTAAATCGACTAGTTCATACAACTCTTCCACATCTGCATTATGCATGCGGATACAGCCGCCGGAGACCGGATATTCGATGTCCCAATCCTTATTTGTGCCATGAATTCCGAAAGTAGGCTTAAATTCCAGCCACCGGCTTCCCAACGGATTGTTGGGTCCTGGCGGCACCGGTGTTCGATCTTTAAACATAGAACCAGGCGTCCACGTAGGGTATTGCTCTTTTAAAAATATTTCAAAGCTGCCGACAGGAGTCTGTTCATAAGGCGTTCCCACCGCAACAGGATATTCTTTGGCCAGTTTGTCGTTATCATATAAACGCAGCATCATTTCCGGTACATTGATATGAATTTCCGGCTTAGCCCAAACAATATGCTGAAACGAGCAGACTAAAAGAACAACCAAAATTAAAACGCGCACTCGTCTTCCTCTCCTCTTAGCATACTGTTGCTTTGCATTCGCGCACAATCAAACAATTGAGGGGTTATTAAACACGCTTGCTACAACCGCTTGGTTTATTGTGTTTTTCTACGGTACAATCACCACCGGGGTACCGTATTGAACTAAATTGTATAAAACTTCCAAATCAGTATCCTGCAAAGCAATACAGCCTTCCGTCCAATTGATGCGTTCTTTCGTTAAATCGTCCCGCCCTCCGTGGATACCAATCCAGCCGCCCAGCAAAGTGTTTTGCGGCGGCACGGCTTTTTGCGCATCGGCACTTATAATCTCATCATATTGACTCACACTGATGAGGTTATTTTCTACCCCTTTTTGCGCATGCACGGGATCAGGATAACTTAAACCCAGCCATTTACGACCTAAATAGGGGTGATCATTCAACCGCTCTTTATCAGTAATAAAAAACTGTCCTTCGGGAGTGCGGTTATCACCTTGCCGCTGTTTATCCCCTTGCGGATTAACACCAAGCGCGCATAAAAAATTTTTAAACGGTTTTCCCTGATAGAAAATGGTCAGTTTGTTAACTGATTTTTCGATCACGACAACCACGTCTTGCTGCGCGGCAAGCGCCAGCACCTCTTTTCCTATCGCAGCCTCTGCTTTCGCGCCATCTACCAAAAAAAAGTTGCATAATAGAAGAATACCCAAAACAAGCAAAATCCGATTTTTCACACAACCACACCAACTTCACTGCATTTTGAAACGTTATTTAAGCAATATCTCAACCACTGCGGGATAATTGTCCGTAAAAACAATGAAAAATATATTCGCTACAAAGAATTGTATTCCTGCAATACTTTATTTTAACATAAGATCAAGGATCCTGAATACTTTAACCGCAAATAGGACCATGTCGAAATAGCATGTTTCGGCATGGTCCTTGCATTTAAAACAATCTTGGTTCGGTTTCATTGACCTTATCTTATACGGCAAACAACAGGAGCGCGAGCATTAATACCATGGAATCGTTATGATGATATGATTCATGATCATCCCGGATAACTATAAATTTCCCGTTAAAATTAAATCCTATCCCGACCAATGTATCGCCGTCATCATAGAACAAAATCGCATCATGGATCCGATGCCCGCGGTACCAAAAATTTCCTCGTTCATAGCTGTCATTATCATGCCACCGGTAAGAGTGCAATCCCGGGAAACGATCATCCCAGTCACGGTCGCGAATTCGTTCCATTCTATATTCATCCGGCGAAAAACGTTCATGGATGGAAGATCGCGTTTCATGCCATTGGAAAGGTATTTTTTCATCATGATTATTTTCTATTTTTTGCCATTTATCATCATGGAAGACTGGATTAGACCAATCGTGCTGCTTGCGTTCCTGCCACTCTTTTCGCTGCTCGTCCTTGTGTTGATACTCTTGCTGTTTACGGTCTTGATACTGCCGATCCGGATGTTCCTGGTCCTGGCGCTGCTGGTTTTGCCATAGTATTTCTTTATGCTGGTTTTCTTGCCCGGTTTTATTTTGCCGCTCTTGTTGCTGTTTCTCCTGGTGGTCCTGTTTCGGATTTTGCTGATGTTGTTGCCCTTGCTGCAAACCTTCTTTATGCTGATTTTCCTGCCCGGTTTTATTTTGCCGTTCTTGTTGCTGTTTCTCCTGGCGGTCCTGTTTCTGGGTCTGTTGTTTCTGGGTCTGTTGTTTCTGAGTCTCCTGTTTCTGCTGGCTCAGACGCTGCTTATCTTGACTTTGCTGGCCCTGGTGTTGTTGATTTTGGCGATCCCCATTTTGCTGGGTACGCTGCTGTTTGTTTTGGTTCGGCTGCCCTTTCTGCTCTTTATTTTTTTGATATTGTTCTTGTTGTTGCTCGTCGTTTTGCGGTGAAGCTTCTGTCAAAGATGTATGGAACCCATATTGTATAAATCCTACCATTAATGAACAAAGGATTAATTTTTTCGTCGTTCTTTTCATACTGTTTGCCTCCTATCCAATTTTGCACCATGAAATAGTAACTTCGTCTGCGCGGCAAAAATTCGTATACTATTAATTGAATGATACATCATAAATATGGCAAACTTGTGTGCAAAATGTGACAAAATTGCAAACTTTCATTTGGCTGTTTCGGCAAAATGCCGGGCCAGCAACAAAGGCAACGTATCGCGATTCTCCTTAGTAACAGTAACGAGCTTCACTCGACTGTGATTTCTGATCTGATCAACCCATCCATTACTTGCCAATTTCACAACGCCAAAAACCGGCGTTCCGCCCTCCAACGTATCCAATACTTCTTGTTGAAATAAAAAAGCGTTCCGTTCCAAACTGCCACATTCATCCATCAAAATCAAATTCGCATTGGTTCTGGCCGACCGGATCAATTGTACTCCATACGTGTCGAATTTATCGGTCAAAACCTGCGGCAGCCTGCCTTCACTCAATCGCACAACAGCATTTTCAGGCGCAAAGTTCTTGGGTTCGGAAGCAGGATTCATATACAGCCATTTCTCGGGCGCCTCCCGGTCCAAACCAAAATATGTTTTAAAGCCTCCCGTAATGGTTTCCAGCAAAGAAAGGGTTTTAGTGATAACTGTGCTTTTTCCAATCTGAATTTCACCGGTTAAAAATATATGCATGGTTCACAGGCCACCTTTGTACTCTAATGTTCCATCGCTAATTTGAACGGTAACTATGCATTATCTTGCTGCGCTTTTAAAGCAACCTTTTGCCCGGCAATGAAAATCTTAACCTTTTCTGCGCCGGCAACGATTCTGGCCATCCGCGAAGTGTCTTTAACGATAAAACCGGAAAGATCTCCAAGGCCATAATCAAAAAGAACCGGAGCAAGTGGAGTCCCTGGCCCGACCATGGTGATCCGCTTCGCGTTTTTAGATAATTCCAGAAGCCTGGGCAACGTCTTGTCGACAAGGGAGGTACAAGTAAGGTACACATAATCGCACTCGGGAAGTAAATATTCACAAGCAGGATAGGGATAGTCACCTTCCTCCGGGTCCCATTCAATGATGGCGAAGTCGCAGATCGGCTCCAGAAGGCTTTCA
>JAGFXW010000138.1 GCA_017861495.1 Bacillota bacterium | reverse complement strand
TGGCGGTTGCCAGTCTCAACAATGTTATTGGCCTGCCGTTGGAAACGGAATTGATTATAAAAGAAGAATTGCAATACCAGCCCTATGCCAGAAGCCTGAATGACAGCATCCGCTTTGGTTTGCAGAACCGTCCCGATACTGCGCAGGCAGAAACCGCAATTAAGGTAGCGGAAGAAACCGTCAAGGTTGCCAAGAGCGGATACGGACCGACCATTGCTTTGTCTGGAACGGCAGGGCTATGGGATACAGCATCGCCTGGAACAGAAAACGAAAGCTGGACTCTTTCCTTGTCAGCATCGTGGAATGTTTTTGATACCGGAGTCACCAGCGCCCAAGTGAAGCAGGCGGATGCGGCAGTCCAAAAGGCAAATTACACGGCACAGCAGACGCGGGACAGTGTCCAACTGGAAATCCGGCAGAATTATTTGAGCATGCAGGAAGCCGAGAAACGGATCAGTACAAGCCAGGTTGCGGTATCAAAAGCGGAAGAAGATTTTAAAATTGCACAAGTCCGTTATAGCGCCGGTGTGGGAACCAATCTGGATGTAATTGATGCCCAGGTGGCATTGACGCAAGCAAAGACGAATTACGTGCAGGCTTTGTACGATTACAATACCAACAAAGCGAAGTTGGAGAAGGCTATGGGGGTACCGGTCCAATAACTCTTATAGACAGGCTGTTGAAAAAGGCCAATCTGCGGTGCACCTGCAAGGAGTATGCCGCCAACTCCCAGGCGCTAAAGCGCCAAGAGTTGCGCAATCGCAACTACGGTTGCGGTGTCCCGTCAGACAGTATTGATTTTTGATGGATATAAGTGCACCCAACGACCTCTGCCGTCGCGATAAAGGCCCGGTAGAGGTCGGATTTTCTTACGACCATCGTCAGTATTTTGGCAAGACTGACTTTCCGGGGGGCGAGGATAATCTTTCCGTCAATAAAGGAAGGTTTTCTTACAGTAGCGAACTATTCCGTAAAGTGGAAAGAATAGCTGGAGGTTGCTATGCGGCGAAAAGTGATTGCGATTGTCTTGGCAGCCTGTTTCCTTTTGGCCGGAGTGGCTGTTTATTGGCAAATGAACTATCGGACCATTCTATCACGGGTGGAACCCGCTCTGGCGGATGAATTGGGTAAGGCTCTGGGGACAAACATCGAATTGAGTTCAATTGAAATTACAGACTGGAACTCTTTGGTTTTGCATGACCTTACCATCTATGATAAGCAAGGCCGTGAAATGCTGACAGGCGGAACGATTTCAGTGTCCGTTAACGTGTTGGATGTCCTGCGGGGCCGTGCCGTTGTGGAAGCCCTGTCGGACGTGAACCTAACGGGAACGGCTGTTTTCCTGCGCCGTGAAAGCAGCGGCCGCTGGAATATAGAAGATTTTACCGAGCAAACGCAAGAAGAAGAAACGGTGTTTCATGGCCGGATTCTCCTTAAGGATGCTGTTGTTACAGTCGTAAATCCGGAACGCCAATGGACGGTGGAAGGGCTGCGGGGAAATGCTGATTTTTCCCAGTACCCATCGATTGCTGTCGCTTTTGCCGGCAACCAGAACAAAACGACATTTCAAATCGAGGGGACAGTGAACCGTAAAGGCCACAGCGGGCTGGAAGTTATTGCGGACCATATTGTATTGGAAGATTATCTTTCCCTCATGCCGGCAATCGACAATGCCGCTTTGACTACAGGAACTGTGAACCAACTTTCCGTTTTTGCGCAGTATGAGAATAACTCGCTTGTGTATGCCGGAGAAGCATCGTTGGCTGGGGTAGCCGGAAATTTAGGCGGTTTTGCCGTTGCTGACGCAACCGGAAGAATTGCTTTTACGGAAAAATCCGTGCACCTTTATCATACGACCGCTTACCTTGCCGGCCAGCCCTTGAATCTTCAGGGGCAAATTGACCTTGGCGGTTCCGAGCCGGTCTTCAATATGACGGTATCTTCCCCGGCTTGTGATGTGCAAGCGTTGTCGGACCAGGTTCCGGTAAAGGGCTTGGCTGCCTTTCAGGTTCAAGTGGCAGGGACGCCTTCGTCGCCGGTTCTTACCGGGGAAGCGGCGTTGCCGCAGGGCGAAGTTCAAGGCTACACTATCTCGGAAGCAAAGACGCATTTTCGCTATTCCGGGCAAACGTTGCTGCTCGATGATGCACAGGCCGTAGTATTTGGCGGCAAAGTTGCGGTGAGCGGGCAGGTGGATATAGCCAGGCAATCGCTTCGACTTCAGGCTATGGGGAGCCAACTTCAGTTGGGACTGCTGACCGGTTCTGTTTCCACCGATTCAATGAACGCGAACGGCGCCCTCGATTTTCAGGCTGATATTTCAACAGCCGGGGCAGGGTACAGCGAACTGCAGGTCAACGGGGCGGCGGCCGTGAGATCCGGCCAGATAGCCGGACTTGCTGTAAAAGAAGCGTATGCCGGATTTTCCTGGCGCCAGGGATCGCTTGCGTTGGATTACCTGACGGCTGATGCCGGCGGAGGCTATGTAATTGCTGCCGGGACGGTAAATAATGATGGGTGGAATGTAACGGTTCGCGGTCAAGATTTGCAATTGGCCGAACTGGCCGGAACCGGCTTGACGAGCGGCAGTGATTTGGCCGGTAACGCTTCCTTTACGGGTACCGTTACCGGAGCGTTGGCTGAACCGGAATTTCAGGGCTATTTTGCTGCGGCGGATGGCCAAGTGCTGTATCAACCCTATCAGCAGCTTTCCGGGCGTTTGCAATTGAACCGACACAGTGCGACCATTTTGGACGGCCGTTTGGTTAACGGCGTTGCCAGCCATGAAGTGGCCGGCACGATCGGTCTGGACGGAAGCCGTCCGGTTGCGTTAAAAATGGTTTCCCGGCAAGTCCGGGCGGAAAACCTGGTGAAAATTTTTGCGCCGGAAGAGCAATTGACGGGCAATGTGGATAATGAAGTGCTGATTAGCGGCTCTTTCGACAATTTGAACGCTGTGGGGCATGTTGTCTTGACGGATGGGAGTTTTCGCGGGCATCTCATCTCGAAAATCGAAGGCAGATACCAGAGACAGGACGGCGTCACCCGTTTTGAAAATTTTACAGTCAATGCACGGGAACTACAAGCCCAGGCTGCAGGCCTGATCGATGCGGCCAATCGGCTGGATATTGCGATCCAGGCGCATGATATTGATTTGGCCCGTCTGCCGTTTGGCGCTACGTACCCGATTGCCGGTAAGGCCGGTTTCAACGGCCGCTTGCAGGGACCGTTATCGGATCCGCGCCTGGAAGGGCAGTTGTCAGCGGACCGGCTGGTTCTGAATTCGCAAATAGTCGAAACCGCTGCGGGTGAAATTGGTGTCAGCCGCGGCGGGATTGATATTCCGAGCCTTACTTTCCAGATGGGGCAGGGAAAAGTGGTTGTTATGGGCGGCCTGGAATGGCCGGCAAATGGGATAAACGGCAGCATCATTGTCGACAATGGACAATTAGCTTCCATCCTGGCGATGTTAAATGTCAAGGATCCGGGAGTCGACGGGAGGCTGAACGGCCGGATTGTTATTAACGGCACGCTGGACAGTCCCGGTCTGCGCATTACGGGAAGCCTGATCAACGGGAATATAAAAAATTATCCGCTGGATAAGATCGATGTCGATGCAACACTGGAAAACAATGTGCTTTCACTGCACCAATTTATGGCCAAGCAAGGCAATGGCATCTTGGCAGCGCAGGGAACGGCCGACTTGAACGGGCCGCTGGAAATGGAGATTGGCGGCCGTAATATTGATGCCGGCATCCTGCAGGCATGGCTGAATTCTTCGATGGAAACGAAGGGTCAATTAAATATTTCGGCCCAGATATCCGGCACGGCGAAATCACCGTATGCGGCCGTGTCTTTGGATATCGCAAACGGCGGTGTGGGCAGCGCCACCTTCGACCAATTGTACGGCTTGTTTATTTATGACAAGGAAAATATTGAGATCAGCCAATTGTTTTTGGCCAAAGGACCCTACCGGGCCAGCGCCTACGGGCGGGTACCGCTCGCTGCCCTGCAAGCCGATAAGGATGCAAAGCTTTCTTCGACAGAACAAATGGATATTAAATTGCGCCTGGATCAGGCAGATTTGCGCATCCTCCCCTGGTTGACCAAAGAAGTTTCCTGGGCAACCGGCCCCATGCACGGTGAAGTGACGATCGGCGGAACGCTGGCGAACCCGGACTTTCGGGGCGGGATCAACATTGCCGAAGGTACCGCAAAATTAAAAGCCTTGGACGATCCCATTCAAAAAATGGTTCTTGATATTCAACTGGAAGGTGATACAATTAGACTGAAGTCTTTCGCGGGACAAATGGGGAAAGGCTCATTCCGTCTGGAAGGCTCCATGAGTTTGAAAAACCTGGTGTTGGGAAATTATGATCTGGATCTGACGCTGAATCATCTCGCCCTGAACCACAAGTATTTCCGCGGGCCGGTGAACGGCAGCCTGCGCTTGTTGGCGGCGAACGGGAAACCATTGCTGCGGGGAAAACTTGAATTTGAAAATGACATGATCAACATTCCCGCTCTGCCGGAAATGACCCAATCCGACCTGGATATCGGTCTGGATGTAGAGGCGGTAACTCTGCCGCGGGTTCATTTCTATAATCCGTATATGTATGATATTTGGGCGGAAGGGCAAGTCAAAATAACCGGCTCCAGCCAGCAGCCATCCGTTACCGGCGGGTTGCGGGCCGTGCGGGGAACGGTCAGCTATCTCCGTACGCCGTTCCGGGTCCGCTATGCGACTGTCCATTTTCTGCGGGAAGGATCGTTGGAGCCAACGGTGAAACTGGCGGCGGAAACCAGTTTGTCGCAAACCAAAGTGTACCTGAATGCAAACGGGTCTCTGCAGCAATTTGATATCCGCCTGACTTCGGAGCCGGCGATGAACCAACAGGAAATTTTGTCGTTGTTAACATTGCGCAGCCGTTATGCCGAACAGGCTAACACGCAAGGTACCATGCATGATACCGGTTTGAGCCGTGATGAGGCGGTGGGATTGATGAGTACCGGACTTCAGATGGCGTTTATGAATGAAATGGAAGCCTCTTTCCGCAATGTATTCGGGTTGGATGAATTCCGCTTCATTGAAGGGGCGTCTTCGGACAGCCTGTTGTGGACAGGCACGAATTCCTCCACGAACTTTAATAAACAGGCCTATAGCGTAAAAATTGGCAAATATCTGACGGACCGGCTGTATCTCAGTTACACACGAGGAGTCTCCTCTTACGAGGGAAATAGTGTTTCCTTCCGTTATGATCTGACCCGCAGGATCAGCCTGACCGGCACATCGGATGACCAGAACCGTAGGTGGATCGGTCTGGAAGCCCGCTATTCCTTCTAACATGGTACGGCAAGAAAATGATGTCTGTTTTTGTTTGAACAGGCGTCTGGGGAGAGTGACTGGAGTGTCTCTGCAAGCCTATTTGCAAGAACTGAAAAAAATAACATTATTGGAGCCGGAGGAAGAACAACGGCTTTGGCAGGCCTATAAAAAACAGGGCGACCTGGATTGCCGGCGAAAATTGATTGAACAATACCAGCCACTGGTCTTTAAGGCGGCGGCGAGTTGGCGCAGCGATGAAAGCCGGGTGATGGATATTATCCAGGAGGGAACCGTAGGTTTAATTGAGGCTGCGGAGAATTACGATCCGGATCGGGGGGTCGCGTTCGCTTTGTTCGCTTTGCACCGTGTTCGGGGACGAATTCTTACCTATATCGAAAAAGAAGGCCGACATGATTACGTGTATATCGACAGTCCGTTAACGGAGGATGACTGCCAACGAACGCTGGCGGATTGTCTGGTGGATAGGCAGGCAGATGTTTCCCGCCAGGTAGAACACAATTTGCTTCTCCAGCAAGTCCAGCAGGCCCTGCAACGGTTGCCGGTGAAAGAAAAAGAAGTGTTGAGCGGAGTGTATCTGGAGGATTGTGAAGCGCGCCAAATGGCCGATACCCTCCAGATCAGCATTTCCCATATGTATCGCCTGCAGCGGCAGGGAATACGCCGCATTCGCGGCATGCTATCCCGCTTTATGCAAAACAAATAAAAAGAGCGCATAATTTTGAAAAACAGCAGTAAATAGGAGTATTTGGGCAAAATACCGTGATTATTTCCCATAAATCCTGATATTCGGCACAAATACGCCAGCCAGAAAAAAGCCTATTTCCGTGACTATATAGTCATGGTCAACATAGGGGTGGTGAAGATGACGGAAATCAAACGGCATACGTCAAAGCATTTGAAGGCAGCCAGGCAATGGTTATTGCAGGCTGAAGATTCATTCGGGCAAGACCGTGACGTTCGTGGTGAACTGGATTTGTTGTTGGCGCAGGCTGAACTGCGGCATGCGCAGGAAACGAACCGTTCCCGGCAGTGGCGCTATCGGTACCCGCTTCTGAAGCAGGGCCTGGCTTTTTGCCTGGCGTTTGCAGTAACCGCAGTCGGAATTGGCGGCGCATATTGGAGTTTACATCGACAACCGCCGGTTGTGGTGCAAAAACCGGTTGAAAGCCAAATTACGAAATCTTTGCCGTCGTCACAACGAGTGGAAACAATCGTCTCCGCTCACGCTCAGACCCACGATTCCACATTGACCAGGCAGCAGCCGGTGCAGGCAACTGTACAGAGTTCTGCCAAAGAGGAACCTTTCGTCAGCGTTGCGGAGCGAAAGTCGGACAAGGATGTGGTATTAACGCCGGACCAGATGCAGGATCTTGTCCGGACGGCCGGAAAATCATTGCGCGGCCAATAATGTGAATAAGGA
>JAGFXW010000020.1 GCA_017861495.1 Bacillota bacterium | reverse complement strand
TTTCAGCCAGTCCATCTACCGGGTCTCACCAACCCCCGGCTCTCTGAAAGACGATTCCAACTTACTTATCCCAGTCATTGCATTTCCTGTTATAGTATTTACTCTACTTTAACAAAAGCAAATCAAGCTGTCAAGAAGTTTTTTTGCAAAATTCCCGAAGAATTTCCGACCATAAACTTTCGGCTTCTTAATGTCTGGCGCACTCGCTGGCTTGCCCTTTCATAATCGCCAATCCATGCTCTAACGACGGCAAAACGACTTCCAAACACTCTTCTACGCCGCGGGGACTGCCCGGCAAATTAATAATCAGGGTTCGCCCGCGCATACCGGCTACAGCGCGCGACAGCATCGCCCTGGAGGTTTTCTCCAGTGATTTCGCCCGGATCGCTTCCGGTATACCCGGCACAATGCGATCAATAACCGCCAGGGTGGCTTCCGGCGTCACATCGCGCGGGCCAAGGCCGGTACCGCCGGTAGTCAGGATCAAATCAATGCCTTCCTCATCCGCCATTCGAACGATTTCCTGGCTGATGATTTCCTGTACATCCGGGATCACAACGTAGTCATCGACCGTCCCAATATCTTTCAATAAACGGGCAATCGTTTTTCCGCTTATATCTTCCCGTTCGCCGCGTGAACCTTTATCGCTGGCGGTAATAATTCCAATCGTATACATTGTCACGTTTCCTTCTTTGTCATGCATCGTTCAGTTTCCTCCCTCTTCTTCGTCAGTAACAACCCTGCACTGCCCGGTAAAACCAGCCACCAAATCAATACTATGTATCAAATCCATGGCAATTCCACCCCCCGATCAATAATCAGGGGGATATAAGGCCAGCCGGTCGCCATCCTGCAAGATTTGATCCATCTCTGCATTTTTACCATTGATTGCAATCGTCCAGACATCGACACGATCGATTTCCAGTTCAGCAAGTAATTCCAAAACAGTAATGTCGTCCCGTACATCCACTGTCAATACCCCGCTCGAACTACCTGTTATATACCGGTTCAGAATTCCATGCATCATCACTTCTATCACCATGCGTCCATATCCTTCCCGTATTAGCGTATCATTATTATTTTGCCTGCAGCGGATAAATCATAGCCCCCCAAGGCTTCTACTTCACGGCGAAAATCAGCGGATTGCAAAATCGTAATGATTTGGCGCAACCGGGGATCGTCCGGCAAAAAATTCAACAACAAATCATATTGTTCATGCGCTATCGGAAGTGTTTCTAATCCAAAAGCCTTTGCTGCGCCCTGGATTCCCATCCCGGCATCCACTACGCCGTCGGCAATCATGGCAGCGACAGCCATATGGGTTCCCGCTTCTTTATCATACCCGGAAACCGCTTCTGCGCAGATACCCATTTTTTTCAGTTGATAATCCAGAAGAATTCTGGTTCCCGAGCCGCGTTGCCGGTTAATAAACTCAATTCCCGGCCTGGCCAAATCAACCAGCCCATTAATCTTCTTTGGATTGCCAGGCGCTACCATCAGAACTTGTTCCCGCATGGCTAAATGGACCAAATGCCATTTGCCGCCCGGCAAATATTTGTTAACAGCGGTCAAATTGTATGCGCCCGTATCCGGATCAAGAATATGAATCCCGGCAAGGTGCGCTTCGTTGCTGAGGACCGCCATAATTCCACCCATGCTGCCGACATTTGCACAGGACAAGTTCAGTCCGGCCTGCCGTCGAAGATGGACGGCCAAAATGTCCAGCGACAGATCATGGCTGCCGACAGCCAGCAACGCATCTGTTACCGGCTCTTCCGTCAGGAGGGCAACACCTACCTGCGCGCCCGCCGCCAACCCCGATGATTCTGCCGGTATCCGGATCACGCCGGCAGCTTTCGTTAATGTAGAGATCATCCCCGCTCCCCGGTTTAACGGCGCGGCAATGATATTTCCCTGCACGCTCCCCAGCGATACACGGATATATTCTTCCACCCCAATAGAGGAATATAATTGACGGGCCAGCGTTGCCTGTATCTGCGGCGCCGGACGCAACGGAAGCTTTTGCCGGGCATACAGCATGTCCCGCAAAAACAACTCTGCCGTTAACATGGTCGATACGGGATATCCCGGCAGTCCAATGACCGGTTTGCCTTGACAAATTGCCAGAATAACCGGTTTGCCGGGTTTAGTAGCTATTCCATGCACTAATACCTGCCCTAGCTCAGCCAGAACCCGAGCTGTAAAATCCTCGGTCCCCGCCGAAGTTCCGGCATTGGTAACAACCATGTCGCAATGCGCAAGACATTCTGCGACAGCCTCCCGCAACGCCGCATGATCATCCAGTACAATACCATGCCGTTCCGGCAAGCCGCCCCAATTGGCAATTTGGGCGGACAGCATATGTGAATTCACATCCAAAATTTTCCCAGGATCTAACTCCTTCCAGGAAGAAACCAATTCGGTTCCCGTCGGAATAATTGCTACCCGTGGCCGGCAAACAACTTCGACCTCGTCCAATCCGGAAGCCAATAAAGCCGCAACATCCGCCGGCGTAATTTTATGGTATTCCGGCAAAACCAGTTCACCCGCAGCAATATCCTCGCCAACAATGCGAACATGCTGCCAGGAAGCCGCCGCCGCCAAAATTTCGACGAATTGTCCTTGCCGGTGGGTATCTTCGACCATAATCACCGCGTTCGTTCCTGTTGGTAAAACATCGCCTGTGTCGACAATATAGCACCCACCGGTAACAAAAGAATCTCCCGCGGACAATACCGTCAATTTTTGGGGAGTGGTTTCTCCGGCGCCGAAGGTGTCTTGAGCCCGTACTGCAATTCCGTCCATTGCAGCTCCGTTATAATGCGGAACCGATCGCCCGGCATAAATACACTTGGCAGATATGCGGTTTAAAGCATCCGGGACAGCAACAATTTCTGTTGGAACAGTTTGAAAATACCCGCATTCCTTCAGTTTATCCCACCATAGCTGCACCGCTTTTTCCCGTGGCATACACTGCAGGTATGAATTTACTTTTTGCAAAATGGCCCCTCCATTCCCAGTTCGAACGTTACATCAATACGACCATAACAAGATCTCCGGCATACAACCCGCCGCTATCGGCATCAATATGCACAAGGCCGTCTGCCTGGGTCATCGTACTGATTAAACCGGACTTGCCTAATACAGGATCTGCTTCATAGCCATCCTGTCCCCAGCGCAAACGCACCCGCAAAAAATCATCCCGTCCCGGTGTAGATGCAATATTCCGGGAAACACGGGCCGGAACCAGGCACTCCCGTTTAGCGGAACTTTGACCGAGCATCAATTCGATGGCCGGCTTGACCATTTGCTCACAAACAACCAAGGCCGAAACAGGATGCCCCGGTAAGCCAAAAACCGGTACCCGGCCAATTAAACCGTAAATTGTCGGTTTGCCAGGTTTCATTGCAATGCCGTGCAGTAAAACGCCGGGAGCGCCAAGCTGCGCAATCGCCTGAACAGTGTGATCCCTTGTTCCGACAGAACTGCCGCCTGAGATCAATACCATATCACACTCCTTCACAGCGCGCTGCAATGCCAATAATACCCGCTGATAGTCATCCGGGATAATGCCATAGCGAATAGTGGAACAACCGATCGTTTCCAGCATCGCCGCCAAGGCATACGAATTAATATCCCTGACTTGCCCGCCTTCCGGTTTTACGGCAATATCAACGACTTCATCCCCGGTCGACAGGATGCCGATCCGCGGTTGTTTTCGCACGGAAACCTCGGTAAACCCGCACGCCGCCAGAGCTCCAATCTGGGTTGCGCCAATTTTCCCGCCACTCCGGACAATGACTGTGCCCGCCTGTATATCTTCCCCTTTATAGATGACATTATCTCCAGGAGCAACCGGTTTTACCACCATGACAGTCGCCTCATCCGGCATTTCCGTATATTCAAGCATCACAACGGCATCAGCTCCAGCCGGCAGCATGCCACCGGTAGGGATCATAACGGCCTGGCCGGGTAACACGGTCATTTCAGCCGGCTGCCCCATAAACACCTCACCGGTATTATCCAAAATGACAGGGATCCCTTCTCCGGCAACAAAAATATCCGAACTTCTCACGGCAAATCCATCGACCGTCGACCGGCTGAAGGAAGGGACCTTCAAGGCTTTCAAATAGAATCTTCCACGCTTCACTCAACGGTTTTGCATTCATGAATTCCATTTTTCATTCCCCTTCGGCATGAGTGCCTTACATTGTCAATTGCTATTCTTAAAGACAACCCGACTGGTCTTGCCAGCCGGGCTATTACAATCATAACTCCATTTTCAGATATCCGTAAAACCCGGCCGGCGTGGTGCTTGCCGGTCAAAATCAAAATCTCTTATTTCCCCAATACCTTTGCTGCCAAAAAATCGGCCATTGGCGCAGGATCATCCAAATTGAAGGTCGGCACGTTATCGTACACTACAATATCAGAGGCCATGGCTAACAATTCATCACTCTGACAAAGCGGGCTGTCACAAGCAGCGCTGCGGAAAACTTCGACCCTTGTTTCCGCTTCCCGCTTATAGCCTTCGGTAAAAATGATATCAACTCCGTCGATATACTGTACGGCCTCTTTCAAAGTAAGTTCCTGGTCCACCTTCTTAATCATTGCCATTTTTTGCGGCGATGAAATACACACGACATCGGCTCCGGCCTGGGCATGGCGCCAAGTATCTTTTCCCGGACGGTCCATTTCAAAGCCATGAACATCATGTTTAAGAATCGCGACTTTGTAATTGCGATTTTTCAGTTCGCGAATGAGTTTCTCCAGATAGGTTGTTTTCCCGCAGTCTGATCTGCCAACAAATGAAATAACCGGTATCATGATACCCCTCCAAATAAATATTCATTAGTATATGATTCTTCATAAAATGGTTTAGCCCTGCAAAAAAATGTCACCCCCAAAAAAAATAAAAGGGACTCGGCAATAATGCGCGAATATTTTATATAATTAAAACTTTTAGCCAAGGAGGTTTCTCATTATGGTGCAGATGCATTACTATGGCCATTCTTGTTTTCAATTACTCCACAATCAAGTTGGCTTGCTATTCGATCCATTCTTCACAAACAATCCGCTAAACACAACCGATCCGAAAAAAATTTCTTGCAATTTCATATTGGTTTCCCATGCCCACGGCGACCATTTAGGCGACACCTTTGATATCGCCCAACGAACCAAGGCAGTCGTCATTTCCACTGCAGAAATTGCAAATTTATGCGCACAGCAAGGCTGCAGTTCACACGCCATGCATTTAGGAGGCAAACACAAATTTGACTTCGGTTCCGTACGCATCACGCCCGCTTTCCACGGGTCAGGGATCCCCGGCGGACACGCCTGTGGATTTATCGTCGATTTTTTTGGCGTAGTTGTGTATTTCGCCGGTGACACCAGCTTGTTCGGCGACATGGAGCTGTTGGGACGGTTAGAGAAAATCGATTACGCCCTCCTGCCAATCGGCGATAACTATACGATGGGTCCGCAAGACGCGGCAGAAGCGGTCGGCATGTTAAAACCACGGATTGTGATTCCCATGCACTACAATACCTGGCCGCTCATCGAACAATCCCCCGAGGACTTTAAAACAGCCGTGGAAAAACGGTTTCAAATCCCGGTGCAAATCGTACCGCCAGGAACAAAACTGACACTAACGAAATAACGGCCGGCGCAGCGGCGTTCGCACCTTCGAACGAAGCGCGAACGCCGCTGCATTTCTTTTCTTGAGACATGAATTTTCGAATTTACGCTTTCCCAGGGCAAAAAGCGCCAAAATTACAATAGCCGCACCAGTCGGTATTGCATTGGTACTGTTCTTCTTCGCCGTGCGCGGTAATGTACCGGCAAACCTCCATAATTTCCTGCTGGATTGCTGCTAACTCTTTCACGCCAACCGAAACCATTGCCGCCTTATCCAAACGGACAAAATAAATTTGCGCGTCTTTTACGGGCCGCCCATAAACAGCCCCTGCCGCCAATGTATATAAGCCGAGCTGCCAACGATAAGTATCCACTTTTGCGGCAAAGTCAACTGGATCGACCGAATCCGTTTTATAATCAACAATGCCCAGAGAACCGTCAGGATAGGACAGCAAACAATCCACACTGCCGGTAAACGAAAATTGGCCCGGCAGCCTTCCGTCTGTTGCCTGCATATAATAGTTAAACCGCCATTCCCGGCGCCATATCCGTTCGGTGACGCTGCGAAAAAAAACGCTGTCCCGGTGCTGCAACGCCAACGGCTCGGCTGCTTTTACCACCTCGGCAACCCATTCCGCCGGAACAGTTTCCTGTACCGCTGACAACAGCTTCTCGGCCGCATCATCGTCCGGACGCATAGTTTCGTAAAAACGGTGGACAGCCAATCCAACTAACTGCGCAGGGGCGCCTCCTCCTGCCGGCAAATCGGCCAAACGAACATCCACCTCTGGCAATCCTGCCACATAGCGATAAAAAAACGCCCGCGGACAACGACGGTATAACAATAGCGAACTGGCCGAATAAGTCCGGACCGCATCCGGATGCTGGTCGCGAACCGGTGCCAAAACAGTTGTCAGCGCGCTGATTTCAGCAGGGTCGGGCTCAGCGATTTGCTGAAGGGAGCAAACCACGTCGGCTCCCGCTGCCGATGCTGACATTCGATCCGGCTGTTCACGGGAAACAATAATTTTTCCAAGCCCTGCCGGCAAACTATCCGGCAATGTTTCATTATCCTCAAAAGCATAAATTTTTCCCAGCCATTTAAAAAACGAATTTAATTCTAAAAAATCCTTGTCAACAGGGATTTTATTTTTTTCCATCATGGCATACAATACCAAATAATCCTGCGCGCGCGTAAATGCGACATACAACAACCGCTTCATTTCCAAAAATGCTAATTTACGTTCCCGCGCGGCAGTTTCCTTATAAAAATGAGTTTCCACAAGGTTTCCCCTGTCATCCGGGACCTTGATCCCAATGCCGCCGGAAGACCCGCAGATGGCCGGCGCAGCGTCTTCATGGAAACGCCGCTGCATATCCGGCAAAAAAACGACCGGAAATTGAAGGCCCTTTGCCTTGTGGACCGTCATCAGTTTCACCGTATCGCCGGTTTCGCTTTCAATTTGTTCAGCGCTTTCTTCGGCCTGCTGCCCGGCCAAGGTCTCGACGTATTGCAAAAAGTCGTTGAGGGCGGCAAAATCTTCCGAGTGAAACGCCTCTGCTATGTCAATTAACTTATAGATATTCGCATAAACTTGCAAACCCATAAATTCTGTAAGGGCCAATTCCGCATACTGGGTATCTTCCAATGCTATTTTTAATAGATCCGCTACTTTTATGAAACCGCATAACCGGCGCAGTTTTCCGATAATCCGGTAAGCCCTGCCAGCCGCCTCCCGCTCTTCTGCTGTCAATTCTTCGTTTCCGACAGCGTTCTGCAAACCTTGCCAAAGTGTTTTATCCTGCATTTTTAGGCACAACAAGGTCTCATCCGACAACATAAAGAAAGGCGAGCGCAATACACCGGTTAACGCCGTTTCATTGTAACAATTGTCCACAACCCGCAATAAATTCAGCATATCGCAAATTTCCTGGCTTTGATAAAACCCCCGTCCGCCCAAAATATAATAGGGGATATGGTTGCGTTGCAAAGCCGCTTCGTAGACGGACACATTTGTACTGGCAGCAAATAAAATTGCGACGTCGCAATAAGAAACCGGCCTGCTTTGTGTTCCTTCGCGGATAATACATTCCCGGCCATCCACCATGGTACGGATGCGCTGAGCCAACCCTTCCGCCTGCTTTTCCAACCCTTCGTCTTCCGGGTTGAGGGCTTCTTTGTCGATCACACGTAATTCAACGCAAGGAAGGTTCTCGGAACAACACCGGTAGGCCTGCAAATGTTTAAATTGAATTAAATCATCCTCTGTTCCCATCAACTTGGTGAACAGATCATTGAATACCTCCAGCAAGCCGTCCACCGAGCGGAAATTGGTATCCAAATCCAGTAATTTTCCTCCGGCCGCTGCAACATCCCGGCCAACCCGGTCAAACACGCTGACATCCGCTCCCCGGAAACGATAGATGGATTGTTTGGGATCGCCAACCACAAACAACTTTTCCCCCTGCAAAACTTCCGGATCGCCGCTGCAAAGCAAATAAACAATCTGGCGTTGTAGGTCATTCGTATCCTGGAACTCATCCACCATAATCTGATGGATACGGCTTTGATATTTCCGGCAAACTTCCGTATTGTCGCATAACAGTTTCCAGGTACGTTGTTCAAGATCATTGTAAGTCAACGCATGGAGGCTGTTTTTTCGTTTACCAATCGTTTCGTGGATCTCCGTTAAATACTGGTGCAGAGCCGGTAATAACGCCAAGGCCCTATGCGTTAATACAAGCTGCCGCAAATCGTCAAGCAAGCTGCGAAGGCAGTTCACGATGTCCTTATCTTTGGAACGGGTTTGCAAACAACCGAGATAGTTTTCCACTCTGCGCGCCGCTTCCACATGTTCTTCACCACCGCTGCCATAACAGTTGATTGCGTCCGCTATTTCAAACCAATTTTCACGGATCTTATCTATGGCCAAAGAATGTGCGGTCTTTTTCGCAGTCCCTGCATGAAACGAAAGCAACTCCTGACAAACATTCTTTAACTCTTCTTTCATTGCCCCTTCCCGCTCCAGGTTCTGCCGGTACGGCGCCAACAGGCCGGCTAAATCCAGCCGGCCCATGGCAAGCGGAATTTCACATTTTTTATATAAAGCGACAAATGCCCCTGACAAGCTTTTCTTGCCGTACGCATAGGCTAAACGATCCAGCCATTCCGCATCGGCTTTTACCGCTTTTTGCAGCACGGACTGGACTACCTCCTTCAGCAGCAAATCCGACTGCACTTCATCCAATATACTAAAATTCGGATCAAGCACCGCTTCCACAGGATTTTCCCGTAAAATCCGGCCACACAAACTATGGATCGTAGAAATCGGCGCATATTCAAGCTGCTGTTTTGTTTTCTCCCAAAAAGCCCGTTCGGCAGCATCGCCGGAAGCGCGCAGCAACTCCTTGATCTGGTTTCGGATACGCTCTTTCATTTCTTTCGCGGCCTTATTGGTAAATGTGACCGCAAAAATGTTTTCACAGCTTGATTTTTTTTGACTTAAAATATGAATATACCGTTCTACCAACACCCGGGTTTTCCCAGATCCAGCTCCGGCTGAAAGAACAATATTTCCTGTGCCGGTAATCGCCGCTTGTTGTACAGGTGTATATTTATTCATTGTTTTGTTCCTCCTGGCGCTTCGCTTCCATCCGGTATTTGTCATAACGGCAAATACCTATGGCGGGGCAATAATCCGGGCATGCCTTTCCCGGCAAAACCGGAAAATAACCTTGGCGGATCTGGTTTGCGTATTGTACGGCATATGAGATCACAGTGGCTTGCAGTTCACTCCACTCTTGCTCCGCCAGATCGCCGTTTCGTTTCCGTTTGCGAAACGCCAGACCGTCACTCAACTCCGCCTTCCACATCCCACCGTCTTTCTTGCAGCCTTCAATGGAGTAATAACCGCCGCCGGCAGTTTTCTTGCCGGTTTTTTCGCCCAGTTGCCGTTCAACGGCCAAAATATACAAGGCGATCTGGAGATCCAGCCCTGTCTTCAACTCGCCAAAACCCGGACACCGGTTCCGTTTATAATCCGTAACTATATACGCATCATTACACAGGTCGATTCGGTCAATTTTACCGCGTACCGCCACTTGCCCGTTATCGTTTGTCAATTCCAAAGGACCGAAATCCCATTCTAAATGATGCGGCCTGCCCACGGCGCCTTCCGCCGCCTGCTCGCCCAATTCAAAAAGCAGCCACTGGTTTAACACCTGGATAAAATAATGCTCATCATACTTCCATAAATCGCCGCAGACCAGTTTCCCCTGTTCAATCATCCGCCGATAGACTGCCTGGAATAAATCCGCTAATTCCTGCTGATACACCGCGAGCTGCGCCGGGTTCAGCAGTTGGTCACGATGCAGTTGCATGAACTCTGCCAAAACGGCATGGTAAATCGTCCCCGCTATGTCCAGCCCCACCTCTTCGTCTTGTTCCTCCCAACCATCCAGTTTCAGCAAATATCGGGCAAAATAAGCAAACGGACATTGCGCATACGTTTCCAGCGCCGAAATACTGAAAGTTCCTTTCGCTTCCGCCAGTCGGCGGCAAGCGGCAATTACTTCCGGCTTTGCCAACAAACCGTCGTATACTGAAAAACCAGGGCCGGAGCGATGCTGCAGAACAGCCAACCGCCGCTTAAATTCTTCATCCAAACAACAATGCCAAACATACTGCATGACTTCCTTCGGCATATCAGGCCGAACAGCAAAATGCTCCATTAACGTTTTGGCAACCAATTCATGCCGGCTGCCGATTTTTTGGTAGTCGGCGATAAACCATTCGTTCAGGTCAAACCGCTGGTACGATACACTGCCGGCAGTAAACAAACCCAACGTTTCGTCGATATACGGCGACGCCAAGCGGTTTGGATCTTCTAAACCGCTGAGGATCAAGCGTTCATCCGCCATTGATACGGCAATTGCGAAATAAAGGTCCTCGCGGGCCCTTTGCAGCCGATCAGTATCCATAGCTACACCCACATCCCACAACTGCCGGCGCTCGGTTTCGTTGTATAGCCAATTTTCCCGCTGATGCTGAGGAAACTCGCCCTCCGCCAGGCCAAGTACAAAAACAACCGGGAATCGGACACCGCGAACGGCAGTTGGGCTTACAACTTGTACACCGGTCGAATCCCGCTGTTCTAAACGGACTTTCCTCCCGGCAACTGCCTGCTGGAAATAGCGGGAAAAATCTGCAAGCGAAAGCGCTTCCCTCTCTTTGCCCAGTAACTCGAAACCATGGACCAAATCATCGAGAGCATTCTCAATTTCTTCCACAGTATGCAATTCCGCCTTGAGCAACGCCAGGGTCAAGACTCCTGTCCGATACAGCTTGCCGATATTTTCAGGAATTGACAAATGCCGTATCAGTTTCTTTACCGACGCTGACAAAACAGCGCAGGTGCCGTTTTTCGGAACTCCCGCCACCAAAGTCTGCAACCGGACAAATTGGTCGGCATAACCGGCTTGGGACTGATCTGGAAAAGCCTCCTGTATGCTTCTCCGCCAATCCGTCCAATTACGGATCACTTTAGTTAAGAGGGTATACTCCAGCAGATCGGCGTCCAACCCCAGACAGATTTCGGACAACGGCGACTTCAACAGATTTTTCACCGTATGCCGTTCCCCATCATTCATCTGTGCGGCAAAACAATTAAGAATAAATTGGACTAACGGACGTCCGGTTACCGGTTCATCCCACGTCATGCTTACCGGAACCCCTACCCGGGCAAACGCGGTTCGTAAATCGCCGTAGACCTTTGTATCACGGACTACTACCGCAATATCCTGGGGCCTATATTGTCCAGTTTGTAAAACCAGCTTGACTTGGTTGGTGATTTCGCTGATTTCTTTAGCCTGCCGCGGACTGATAAGAACCGCGATGCGGTCATCTGCTGCAATAACCGGCACCGGTCCGGAAAAGAGGTGCTTGCGGATATGGTCCAATACACCATCCCGTTCTTCCGCTTGATGGTAATCAGCGGCAAAACCGCTGCCAATCAAGGTATTCACCGTATCTTCCACCGCTGCATATAAACGGGGGCGGCTTTTTTCGTATAATAAAGCGACGTCAATCGCCATTTTGCGGCTTAATTGCAATAAGACTTTAATTTGCAGCGACGTAAGAATATAAAATTCGCTGACATACAGATGCCGGTACGGCAATGTGAACGTTTCCGCCGACAAAGCGCTGGCCGCCAACAGGTATATTTCCTCCAGATCAGCAAGTCCAAGCGCAGATAAGGCCTGCTGATACGCTGCATAAATTAAAGATACCTCTTGGTCTTTTCCAGTCATCTCCTTAGCCTCAACTGCATAACGAAACTCCTGCGGGGAAGTAGCGGAGCGCTTTATTTCACCCAACAAATCGGTTACCGTACTGATATACCCTGGAAAACTGGATATTTTACTAAAATACGGCAATTGCCCGTTTTTCGCCAAACCGTCTAAAATATGTCCAACCAGCATTTCCTGCGTCAGCCTGTCGATCCTTTCCCGGCGGATTCCGGCCTGCCGCAGAATATCCACGACCAGTTCATCAAACGACAATAATTTTAGCTGCTCATGGCCGACGCAACGGGAACTCATCTTTTCCCGGACCTGGTTCAACAAAAAAGAACTCGGCAATAAAAATACCGAATTTTGATAATCAAGAATAAATTCGTCCCGTTTGCTGCCCCCCAAGGATAAACAGTGCAACTTCAGCATCACAGCGCCTCCTGCCTATAATCCATAACAGTATTATATTAAACCTAGGACCCGCACAGTCCTGCCAATATTAGAAAACCCGGCTTGCGCCGAGCTTTCATAGCGACGGTGGAAGCCGCTGGTTGCGCCTATGTACACGAGATATAGAAGACTTGCTTCAGATGGATACCGCCATCTGAAGTGCCTGTGCCCTTTGGGTATAGTCGCACTTATTTCGAGTTACAGACTGTTGATCCCTTCACAAGGGATCTTACAGTCTGTGCGTAGAGGAAAATGTTATACTTTCTGGTGTACCAAAAAATAACCCCTGCCGGCCAATCAGCAGCCGGGCAGAGGTATGCTTTTACACATAGTTTTATGATAACATTTTTACCATGGCGATCTCGTCACAATTCGGGAATTTTGCACAGTTGATGCACTCTTTCCACAATTTATGCGGCAGGCTTTCTTTTGGTTTTTCGTCAAACCCCAGCTTGGCAAAAAAACCGGGCTGATAGGTTAAGGCATACAACGTCGTGACACCGATTTCCCGCGCCTCTTCCGTCAGTTTTTCAACAATCATCCTACCGATGCCAGTCCGCGCTACAGAGGGTGCAATTGCCAACGCCCGTACTTCCCCCAGTTCGTTCCAGCATAGATGCAAAGCGCCTACACCGACAATGATTCCGTTGTCTTCCGCCAGTGTAAATTCCCGCAGGCTTTCGTACAGAACATTTCTTGACCGCGCCAGCATTAAACCTTTATCCGCATAATCATTAATAAGATGATATATTGCTTCCACATCGCTGAATTTGGCTTTGCGAAGGATCATATTCATCACTCCCATCGTCATGAATAATTATAACATAATATAAATAATTATACAATGTCATGTTCTTCTTTTTCCAACGAAAATCCATATTGGGCAGCACTTGGACACAATTTATTTACCGGACACTCGAAGCATAACGGTTTTCTGGCCTTGCAAATTTTCCGTCCATGCCAAATCAGCCAATGATGCGCGGCACCCCATTTTTCTTTAGGAATAAGCTGCATTAATTCATCTTCCACAAGCCGCACAGTATTTCCTGCCGTCAGTTGTAAACGGTTCGCAACACGGAACACATGCGTATCCACAGCAATTGCCGGAATGTCAAACAGTTGGCTAAGGACGACATTCGCAGTTTTCCGGCCAACCCCCGGCAAGCAGATCAGTTCTTCGAACGTTGCCGGGACCAATCCGCCATGATCCCTGACCAAGTGATGGCACGTTGCCAAAATATTGCGGGCTTTACTGTGATACAGTCCGCAATCCCGGATCAACGTTTCCAATTGGTCTTGGGTTAAGGCCAGCATTTTCTCCGCGGATCCATAGGCCGGAAACAATCGCGGGGTAATCATGTTAACCCGCGTATCCGTACATTGCGCCGATAAAATAACAGCAATCAACAACTCAAAGGGGCTCGAATAAACAAGCCCCGTCGTTGTACCTTCATACTCTTTTTCCAGAACATGCAGTATTTTTTCTTTCATAGCCGCAGTCAACATAAATGACAATTCTCCCAAGCGGTTCCAATCCGATTATTTTGCAACCAGACGTTCTACAACAGCAAACAATTAATTCGTTAAGCTGCGCACCGGTGCGGGGATCCGTCCGCCGCGGGCAATAAATTCGTCCGGCCGGAAGGGATTGACTTTCAGAATCGGGCTATAGCCGAGCAACCCGCCAAATTCAACCTGGTCGCCGACTTTTTTACCCGGTACCGGGATAATCCGGACTGCAGTCGTTTTGTTATTGATCATGCCAATTGCTGCTTCATCGGCAATAATCCCGGAAATTGTCGCTGCCGAAGTATCGCCCGGAACAGCAATCATATCCAAACCTACAGAACAGACACACGTCATCGCTTCTAATTTTTCCAAACTCAAACTGCCGCACTCCACTGCAGCGATCATACCGGCGTCTTCACTAACAGGAATGAACGCGCCGCTTAAGCCGCCGACAAAAGAAGAAGCCATCAGGCCGCCTTTCTTAACGGCATCGTTTAACAACGCCAGCGCAGCCGTAGTACCAGGCGCTCCACAACTTTCCAAACCCATTTCTTCCAGGATATGTGCAACGCTGTCGCCAACCGCCGGAGTCGGCGCCAGGGAAAGATCAATGATACCAAACGGAACTCCCAATCGCCGCGAAGCTTCCTGGGCTACCAATTGGCCAACACGGGTGATCTTAAACGCAGTCCGTTTAATCATTTCAGCAACCACGCCGAAATCTTTGCCTTTCACATCTTCCAGCGCCCGTTTCACGACGCCGGGGCCGCTTACACCCACGTTAATCGCCGTTTCTGCCTCGCCAACCCCATGGAAAGCGCCGGCCATAAACGGGTTATCTTCCGGAACATTGGCAAACACCACAAGTTTGGCGCAGCCGATTGCATCCCTATCGGCGGTTAATTCCGCAATCCGTTTGATCGTTTCGCCCATCTCGCGGACACAATCCATATTAATACCGGCTTTCGTTGAAGCCAGGTTTATAGAAGAACAGACCCGGTCTGTTTTCGCCAACGCTTCCGGCAGCGAAGCGATTAAAGTCCGGTCTCCCTTCGTATACCCTTTCTCTACCAGCGCGCTAAAACCGCCGATAAAGTTCACCCCTACCGTCTTGGCCGCCCGATCGAGCGCCTCTGCCACGGGAACATAGCTATCTGTGCGGCAGCTTTCGGCTGCGATCGCAATCGGGGTGATCGAGATTCGTTTGTTAATGATCGGTACGCCAAATTCGGCTTCAATATCTTCCCCAACACGGACCAATTTTTCAGCCGTTTTGGTAATTTTGTCGTATATATTCTGACAGAAAACAGTTGTATCCGGATTAGCGCAATCACGAAGGCTAATCCCCATAGTAATGGTTCTGACATCCAGTTTGTTTTCTTCAATCATCCGGTTTGTTTCTAAAATATCTTGGATTGTTGACATAATGGCCTCCTTATTTCACGCTGTTCCCATTAAATTCTGTGCATAATTTCAAAAATTTCCTCATGCTGCACCTTGATTTCCAAGCCCATTTCACGGCCTTTTTCGCCAAGGATCTGCTGCAATTCTTTCAAACTGATCAAAGAATTATCCATGTCGGCAATCATGACCATATTAAAAAAACCTTCCACAATATTTTGGTTAATATTTAAGATATTAATTTTGTTCTCTGCCAATACGTTGCTCGCCATAGCGATGATACCAACCCGGTCCTGACCGACAATTGTTATTACAACTTTCATAAGATCACGCTCCATTGAAAAATATTAACATATACAGGGATTATTCAGTTATCATACCATATCCAGAGTATAAAACCAAGACTGCTTTGTGCATTTTCTGTTCGCAAACGCCGTCTCCGGTTCGATCCTTCCTTCGTTGACACTATACTAATAATTTGATACGATTTGCTCAGGAAAATAAGTTGAAGGCAGGGAAAATAGCATGATCACTTCAGAAGACATTACCCGGATCAACGAGTTGGCCCGCAAAAGCCGGGAATGCGGGTTAACGGCAGAAGAATTAACGGAACAGAGTATACTCCGCCGCCGCTATATCGACCATATAAAAGCTCAGGTAAAAAGCCAGCTTGACATGGTTAAAATAGTAGATGACAGCCATCCCCATGACTGCAGTTGCGGATGCCATCACGACAAAGATGACTTATCCTAAACAAGACAATCCGACAACCCAGCAAACAAACAATCACGGTTTTTTTTCGATGGTACTCTTAACGTTGGGTCATTTTATCAGTGATTTTTACAATAATTTTTTACCCGGCTTGCTGCCGGCAATTATTGCAGGGCTCGGAATGTCATTAACGACCAGCGGGCTTCTCGTAATGGTTTATGCTATCACGTCGAGCATTACCCAACCATTTTTGGGTTATTGCATGGACAAAAACGGCTACTCCTGGCTTATTTTATTCACTTTTCCTGCCAGTGCGGTCTTTATTTGCACAACAACTCTTGTGCCAAACATTCCGGTACTTTTCGCATTTGTCATTCTTGCCGGAATTGGCTCCGCTCTTTTTCACCCCCTTGGATCAAGCATGATGGGAAAAATTACGCCGTTGGCCCATAAAGGTATTGCTATTGCCTTATTCATCGGCGGAGGTAATGTTGGGTTCGCGATTGCTCCGGCTGTTGTTATTTATTTCATTTTTCAATATGGCCTCGATAGCTTGCCATGGCTGGTTATCCCGGCTTTTGCTTTAACAATTGCTTACTATATGAAAAATATTCATCGTATACCTATTGCTGTCACTTCCAATCAAAATAGTGAAAACGCCCCCGTTTGGTATAAAACCCCCGGGATCATCAAATTAAATGTCGTTATGGGACTGCGTTCCTGGGCTCATGTAGCCATCCCGACATTCTTGCCGGTCTGGATTGTTCAACAAGGGCAATCTCCAACTCTCGCCGCAAACATGATTACGGTCTTTCTCGTCGGCGGAGCTATCGGCAGTGTCATCGGCGGATACTTTGGAGATCGCTTCGGCCGCAAAAATACAATTCTTTGGTCACTGTTCTTATGTGTACCCGCTTTATACCTCTTTCTGAACAGCAGCGTAACCGCCTCAAACGCATGGATTCTATTGTTTATAAGCGGTGCGGCGTTGCTGAGCGCTATGCCGTCTTCGGTTGTTTGGGCGCAAGAAATGATGCCGGACAATGCCGCCATGGCTTCCGGCATGATGATGGGCTTTGCTTACGGTCTGGGCGGACTGGGAGCAGCCATTACCGGCGCAATGGCCGATGTCATCGGGTTGCACTCCGCTTTCCTCTTCACTGTGATTCCTTTGGCGTTTTCCATTCCTTTGGTGTATTCCATTCCGAAAAAATAAATCGACGAGTTGGATTTGTCCCTGCCAACGGATAATATCCAACGCTTCGACGTTGTCACTTGACCTCCGCTTTTGGAAGATTATCCGTTGGCAATTTGCAATAGGATTTATATGTAAGCGAGCAAACACAAAGAGTATTCATACAGCTTGCCCCTTTTCAAAAAGCCAAATAGAGCCGTATCGAAACAACTGTTTCGATACGGCTCTATTTGGTTGCGTAAGACACATTATTTCACTACTGCAATCATACTTCGAATATCGATGGGTTTTGTCAGCATACCGTTTTGCTTCAAAAACTCCTGCGTTTTTTCCAAGTCAACAATATCGCTTTCTTTGATCGTTGGATCAAAATCATACAATCCGTACATATTCTTAACCTGTTCCACCGAAAGTCCCGTTTCCTCCGCCGTCATTTTGTACACCTCATCCGGATGGTCCTTCATATATTGCAAACTGGTCGCATGGACATTCATATACCGTTTTACCAAATCCGGATGCTTCGTCAAAAAATCTTCCCGCACGGCAATGACAATCGTTGCATCTAGCAAGCCTTCACCGGTAGTGACGATATGCGCCCCTGCCGCCACGGCTTGTGATACTGCCGGTCCTGCAACCAGCGCTGCTGCCACGTTTCCATTCATCATTGCAGTCACAGCCGGCGGGATGCCCATGTTGACAAAAGCAACGTCATCCGCTTTCAACCCGGCTTTCGCCTCTGCCGCCAACAACAACTGGTGAAGGATTGTCCCTTTCGGCCCGGCGACCTGTTTTCCTTTCAGGTCAGCAACCGTTTGGATCGCAGGATCTTTAGCCATGAGGGTAAAGGCTTTGGGCGCCCGGCTGTACATGCCAATCACTTTGAGTTTTACCCCATTTGACGCTGCCAGTATGGCCGAAGTTCCGCCTAACGCATTGGAAAAATCCAAAGAACCTGCCGCCATCGCTTCCGTCATTTTCGGTCCTTCCGTTATCTCCGGAAAAACTACCTTAATATTCTCTTTGCCGAATTCCTTTTCAAACAAAGTTTGCTTTTTTTCCACGATGGAAGGAATATTCAGCGGTAATTTTACATAGGAGATAGTAATGGTATCTACTTTTGGTGCAGGTTGTTCTTTCTTGGTTTGCCCGCCGCAGCCTGCAACGATCATCACTGTCAATAAAACCGGCACAAGAAACTTTCCAATCCTTTTCACAGTTGTCAACTCCTTTTCCTTGGTTTACAAACACTTAATCGCTCATAATCGTATTCATGATATCCTCCCGCAAAAGAAAGAAAGCTTGGTCTGTTATCACCCGGGGATAGTCGAGCGGGATCGCCACCTCCCGGATAACCCGGCCGGCTTCCAAAACTACCGTTTTCTGGCCTAAAAAAACAGCTTCATCCACATCATGGGTAACAAAAACGATGGTTTTTCGCTGGTGTAGGAAAAGGTCCACCATTTCTTTTTGCAAGTTGCGCCGGGTAAATGCATCCAACGCGCCGAGCGGTTCATCCATTAAAATCAGGTCCGGATCGTAACACAACGTCCTGCCGACTGCAGTTCTTTGCGCCATACCGCCGGAAATCTGCCGTGGATACGCGTCTTTGAACCGTTTCAAGCCGAGCAGGGAAAGAAAGTGGTCTACTATCGCCTTCACTTTTTGTTTATCCGGTTCATGAATAAGCGCCATCGCCATATTTTGTTCCACCGTCAGCCAAGGCATCAACCGCGGCTCCTGGAAAACCATGCTGATCCTCTGTTCGGACCGGCTTTTCATGCAGCCGTCTACCGTGAAGGCAATTGTCCCGGACGTCAATGGCTCTAACCCGCAAATCAGCCGCAACAAGGTGCTTTTCCCACACCCGCTCTTGCCGACAACCGTAACAAAGCTGCCGTCAGCAATCGACAGGTTGATATCCGACAAGGCATAAACCGGATTGCCTTTGATGTAATAGATTTTCGTCGCTTCCCGAATTTCAACCCCGGCCATAGTCCACCTGCCTGTCCTCCCACGGCATCAGATACTCCGTAAGTTTTAAAAATCCATAGTCAATGCAATAGCCAAACAGGCCAATCGTAAGGATGCCGACAAAAATAATATCCGGCCGGGAAATTTGTTCCGCGTCAATAATCATGTACCCTATACCGGACGAGGCGGCAATCAGTTCGGCGCCGATCAACGAGCGCCAACTGTACCCCAGCCCAAGGCGCATCCCCAAAATAATCGACGGCAAGGCAGAAGGGAGAATAATCCGCCGGAACCGGTCCATGGCTGTGAATTCAAACACGTGGGCAACTTCGAGCAATTTTTTGTCACACCCTAATACCCCGTTGAGAGTGTTTAAAAAGACCGGAAAAAAAGTTGCCAGCATAATAATGGCAATTTTGGGCGGTTCACCGATGCCAAACCACAAAATCAACAAGGGAACACAGGCTAACGGCGGAACATGCCGGATAAAATCCAAAACCGGATCAAAATAATCATTCCACTTTTGATTCATGCCCAGCACTACTGCCAGTGGAAAGGCCAGAATAAACGTTAAGCTGAACCCCAATAAAACACGGTATAAACTGATGCCGATATGTTTCAGCAACAGTCCGTTTTCAATCAACTGCCCCATGGTATCGGCAATCGTAACCGGCGAAGGCAAAAGATAACTATTAAAAAAACCTTGTATCGAGACATACAGCCATAGCAGCAATATCAATACGGGAATTGCCAAACCTCTAATCAGTTTCATTGTTCCTCCTGGGAAAACATTGCCGCAGCAACAAAGTGTATGCAGTAAAATCATTATATCACTCCCAAATTTTGTTGGTCAATGGAATTAATTCTTGCAACCGGGCAGGAAATATCCGCCATTTAAAAGAAATAACGGCTTAGATACTATCTGCAGGCAGGAGGATTGACCTTTGAATTGGAAAAAACCGTTTATCATCGTTTTTTTGCTGATCATCAGCAGTTCGTTAACCGCCGGCTGCCTGACTGCGCAAAAATCGACAAAAAACGTCTTGCGCTACTCGGCAGGCGCAGAACCGCAAACCTTGGATCCCCGGAAATCGACCGGGCTGCCGGAAGCGAATATTGAAGCCCAAACCTTTGAGGGTCTTACGACAATTGGTCCGAATGACCAACCAATCCCGGCCGTCGCCGAAGCTTGGACCGTCTCGGAAGACGGACTGCATTACCGGTTTTTCTTACGGAAAAACGCGCGTTGGTCAAATGGCGATCCAGTAACCGCCGCTGATTTCGAATATGCCTGGAAATCAGCGTTAAACCCCTCCCTGGCCAGCGAATATGCCTATCAATTGTACTATCTGAAAAATGGCGAAGCCTACAATAAAGGGCTGGTGGCCGAAGACCAGATAGGCGTCAGGGCGATCGACCCATATATCTTGGAGGTTCATTTAGAACAGCCAACCGCCTATTTTTTGTCGCTGGCGGCTTTTCATACTTACTATCCTGTCCACTCCCAAACGGTTCAAAATAACGACCGCTGGGCGACGGAACCAAAAACCTTGATTGGCAATGGGCCGTTCAAAATAACAAACTGGATCCACAACAGCAAAATCGAATTCAGCCGGAATGATTTTTATTGGGATGCGTCGCGCGTTAAAATGAAGGGATTGGAATTCATCCTTACGGAAAGCAGCGCCGCGGAGCTGTCCATGTTTGAGAACGGCCAGATCGACATGGGAGAAAATATCCCGGTTTCTGAATATCCCCGGCTGTTAAAAATGGGGGTTTTGAAAATCAATCCGTTTTTAGGAACCTATTTTTTCTGCTTCAATACAACAAAACCTCCGCTGGATGATCCGAAAGTCCGCAAAGCGCTGTCTCTGGCCATCAACCGGGAAGCGTTGATCCAGCACGTTACCAAGGGCGAACAAAAACCAGCCCTGGCCTGGGTTCCTTATGGCCTGGCCGATGCAGAAGCAGCGGCCGATTTCCGGATCGTGGGCGGAAACTATCTTAATGACAATGATATCGCTGCGGCCCGACGCCTCCTGGCTGATGCCGGCTATCCGGACGGCCGCGGCTTACCTTCCATCACGCTTCTTTATAATACAAACGAAATGCATAAGGCCATCGCCGAAGCGGTGCAGGAAATGTGGAAAAAGAATTTAGGCGTTACCGTCACGTTAACCAACCAGGAATGGAAAGTATTCCTGAATTCCCGCCACAAAGGCGATTACCAAATCGCCCGCCACGGCTGGATCGGTGATTACGCCGACCCAATGACGTTCATCGACATGTTTATGTCTGACAGCGGCAACAACGACGCCCAGTACAGGAACCCCGACTATGACCGGTTGGTAAGAGCCGCCAAATTAGCTTCTGATCCAGCCGTTCGAATGCAAACCATGCACGCCGCCGAGCAAATGTTGTTTGATGACGCGGTAATCGCCCCGGTATACTTTTACACCCGCCCGCTGTTGATTCGTCCAAATATAAAAGGCGTTCTGCACTCCGTTCTTGGAGTTGTCTATTTCAAAGAAGCTTATATCGAGCAATATAAGTGAGCCTTAGGTTCGGAGGGGGTTATTGCCCCCGCCGAACCCTTAGAGCGAACTTAAGACTGAGGCTCGAAATCTTTGATTTCGCGAAGC
>JAGFXW010000137.1 GCA_017861495.1 Bacillota bacterium | reverse complement strand
GGCCGGAATTGAAATTTTGTCAGGACGTGAATTAAAAGTAGAACACCTGGAGGTTGAGTAGATGGAAATCAAGGTAATGGCGAATATTCTGGATAAAAACGATCAAATTGCAAACTCGGTCCATGAACGGTTAACCGGGCAGGGGATCTTCGTATTGAATTTAATGGGTTCGCCGGGGTCGGGCAAGACATCCTTGCTGGAACAAACCATTTCTGCGTTGAAAGAAGAGATCCGCATTGCGGTTATTGAAGGGGATTTGTTTACTTCCAAAGATGCGGCGCGGATCGAGGGGCATGGAGTACCGGTCATCCAGATCAATACCGGCGGTGGATGCCATTTGGATGCGGATATGGTACAGAGTGTTATTGACCGGCTGGAATTAAACAAACTGGATCTTATTGTTATTGAAAATGTGGGCAATCTGGTTTGCCCGGCGGAATTCAATATTGGCGAAGATGCCAAAGTAACGGTATTGAGTATCACCGAAGGCGAAGATAAGCCGTTAAAATACCCGTTAATCTTTAAACAAGCGAGTGCGGTTCTGCTGAATAAAACGGACTTGCTGCCGTATACTTCGTTCGATATGGAAGCTGCGGTGGAAGATATTACCGGTCTAAATCCCCAGGTTACCCTGCTGCCGGTATCTTGCCGCACCGGTGAAGGGCTGACCGCCTGGTATGATTGGTTGCGAGCGCAGGTTGCCGCTAAAAAACAATAGAAAACAACTGGAAAGAAAAGTTTCCGATCGTAACAAAAAGCTTCCACCGACTGGAAACTTTTCGTTACGATTTTTTTTAGTACACCAGAAAGTATAACATTTTCCCCTTCGCACAGACTGTAAGATCCCTTATTCAGGGATCAACAGTCTGTAGCTCGAAATAAGTGCGACTAATCTTCCGATGAATATTTCATCAGAAGAAAGTCTTCTATATATGGTGTACATAAGCGCAAGCCGGGTTTTCTAATAACCGCTTCTTTGCCCTTCCAGATACTTGCTTTACGCTGGCTTTATTTTTGGAAATGGTTGGCATGTTTTATGCAAGTACAATTTGTGAAACGTTGTTACTGTGTATTGGCTGCAGTGGTAAACAAATGATAGTAAGCGGAGGGATGCTTTTATGATTATCGGAGTGGCAAAAGAAATCAAAGACAATGAGAACCGGGTGGCATTGACACCGGCCGGAGCGGAAGCGTTGCATAAATCAGGACATACCATTTTGTTGGAACATAACGCGGGAGTTGGCAGCGGTTTTACGGATGAAAGTTATTTGAAAGCCGGAGCCCAAGTGTTAACGGATAAAAAAGATCTTTTTTCCCGGGCGGAAATGATTATGAAAGTAAAAGAACCTTTGCCGGCTGAATATGACCTATTCCATGACGGACAAATTTTATTTACGTATTTGCATTTGGCTCCGGAGCCGGAACTGGCCAAAGCGTTGCTGGCCCAGAAAGTAACCGGTATTGCCTATGAAACCATTACGGGTCAGGATCATTCTCTGCCGTTGCTTTCGCCGATGAGTGAAGTTGCCGGCAAGATGGCCGTCCAAATTGGTGCGCAATTACTGGAAAAACCGTATGGTGGAAAAGGTGTGCTGCTTGGCGGCGTGCCGGGTGTGGAACCGGCCCAGGTTGTGATTGTTGGCGGCGGGATTGTTGGCACGAACGCGATCAAAGTAGCTGTGGGAATGGGGGCTCAGGTGGCCGTTATTGACCGCTCGGCGGCTCGGCTGCAGTATTTGGATGATTTGTTCGGCGGCCGGGTGATTACCATTATGTCAAATAGCTACAACATCGCTTCCTGGGTTAAAAAAGCCGATTTATTGATTGGCGCGGTCTTGGTACCGGGTGCCAAGGCGCCGAAATTGGTGACGGAAGAAATGGTGAAAACGATGGAGCCGGGATCCGTTATTGTTGATGTCGCCATTGACCAGGGCGGTTCGGTGGAAACTTGCGACCATGTCAGCACGCATAGCGATCCGACGTATATTAAATACGGCGTTGTCCATTATGCAGTCGCCAATATTCCCGGCGCAGTGGCCCGAACTTCTACGTTTGCCTTGACGAACGCTACGCTGGATTATGCATTGCAAATTGCCAATAAAGGGTATCGCCAAGCGTTGCTCGATAATCCCGGACTCGCTGCCGGACTGAATGTAATCGGCGGAAAAATAACCTATCAGGCGGTTGCCGATGCGTTGGGTCTGGATTATACGCCAATCGATAGAATCCTCCGCTAATTAATTTTTCAGCCAATAGAAGGATCTTTTTCAACAGCCTTTAGCCGGCCGTAATCAACGCCGGCTTATTTTTTTTGCCAAAAATGGTTATGCTTCTGGCGGAATTTTACGATATATATTAATATAAAGACTATGAGTCCGCAAAACAAAGAGGGGGACTTTGAATGGCGCAAAGGCGGGGCCGCGGAAATGGGGGCGGCCATGGCAATTCGGAACGGTGGTTGCTTACCTATTCGGATTTAATTACACTTTTAATGGTTTTTTTTGTTGTAATGTACGCAATGAGTTCGGCCGATACCAAGAAATTTAACGCCCTGAAGTCTTCCTTGCAGAGCGCTCTAAAGACGGAGGGGGCAGGAACCAATTTAATCATGGAGTATTCCGGTGATCGGCCGATTAATAAGCCGGTGCCGCTTGACCAGGTAAAGGATGAAATGACCGAGTTTCGTGATATCATTCATAAATTGCAGGCCACGATTCCTAATCCCAAGGACGTAGCGATTTTTATTGATGAACGCGGCTTAACCATCCGGTTTTTAGACAGCATTTTGTTTGATTTGGGGAGCGGCGAGTTGCGGCCGGGTGCCCTGCCGTTACTAGATGCGGTTGGGACGGTTTTAAAAAGTTCGGACCATTTTACTCGCGTGGAAGGTCATACGGATAATTTGCCGATAAATACGCTGCAATATCCTTCCAACTGGGAACTGTCGGCGGCCCGCTCCATTACAGTGACCCGGTATCTGATCCAACGGCATGGATTGGATCCGCACCGCTTATCTTCCCTTGGCTATGGCGAATACCATCCGCTGTATACGAATAGTTCGGAAGAAAACCGGTCTAAAAACCGGCGGGTGGATATTGTTATATTGCGTAGTGAACGATCCGGCGGCGAAGTGGCTGGTAATGTAGCCGGATCAAAACAAATCCAATAAGGAAATCAACGGAATGGCGGGGTGCTTTTGTGACTGAACTTCAGGAGTGGGAGCTTTTCAAACAAAAATTATTTGCGAAATCGTCGATCAACCTCAACGATTATAAACCAGCGCAGATGCAGCGGCGGATTACTAATTTTCTGCATCGAAACCAAGCAACAGGCTATATCGATTTTTTTCAAAAAATTGACAAAGATGCTAAACTGTACAAATCGTTTGTTGACTATCTGACAATTAACGTGACAGAATTTTTTCGTACCCCGGAAAAATTCAGCGATTTGGAAGCGGTTGTACTGCCGGAGTTATTGGCGAAACGGCAGCGACTCAATATTTGGAGCGCCGGCTGTTCCATTGGCGCGGAACCGTATTCGTTGGCAATGTCACTCGAGCAACTGACGCCAAGGGCGCAACACCGTATTTTGGCTACGGACCTGGATGCGGAGATCTTGGGTAAGGCGAAACTAGGGATTTATAGCACCAACGAGTTGAAAAATGTGACTTCGGACCGGTTGAAACGGTATTTTTCTGTGCATAATGACGGCTATCAGGTGCAGGACACGATCCGGTCAAAAGTGGAGCTGGCCCGGCATAACCTGTTATTGGACCCGTTTGAAGACGGTTTCGACCTCATCCTTTGTCGGAATGTAGTAATCTATTTCACCGAAGAAGCGAAAAATACGTTGTACCGCCGCTTCTTTAAAGCGTTGCGCCCAGGCGGGGTATTGTTTGTCGGCGGGACGGAAGCCATCCTGAATTTTCGGGAGATGGGGTTTGAAAGTTATCTGCCGTTCTTCTACCGCAAACCAGCAATAGGTTCATAATTTCATAAAACACAACAAAAGCCTGAAATCAACAGTACTGTCGATACAGGCTTTTCTCCCAGTATAGGTTAGGTTGCTTGTAAGTAAGCTTTCCAAATAAAAACATTGGGGGGAATAATACGATGAGACTCCAAGATAAAGTAACAATTGTTACCGGTGCGGGGCAAGGAATTGGCAAAGGGATCGCAATGAGATTCGCTTCTGAAGGCGCAAAAGTTGTCGTAGTTGATCTCAACTACGATCATTGTGCAGCCGTTCAATCGGAAATAGAAGCAATGGGCATGACCGCAATTGCCATCAAATGCGATGTTTCCAAGCGCGCAAAAGTGGAGGCTATGGTTGAAGAGGTTGTTCGGATGTTCGGAACTGTTGATATTCTGATTAACAACGCGGGCATAACGCGGGACGGATGGTTTATGAAGATGACCGATGAACAATACGATGCAGTTCTGAATGTAAACTTAAAATCCATGGTTTTATGCGCGCAAAGCGTGTTAAAACACATGATACCGCAACAAAACGGTAAAATTGTTAATATGGCATCTATTATCGGGGAAATGGGCAATGCTGGGCAGACAAATTATGCTGTGGCTAAAGCGGGCGTTATCGGGTTGACAAAAACATTGGCGAAAGAGTTTGCCAGCAAGCAAATTAATGTGAACGCTGTATCTCCAGGGTTTATTGATACGGAAATGACATTGAAAATTCCTGAAAAAATGAGGGAAGATATTTTAAAAACAATACCGCTGGGCCGCAGCGGAACACCACTAGATATTGCCAATGCCTGTCTGTTTTTAGCGTCCAATGAAGCGGATTATATTACAGGGCAGGTGCTTCGGCTTAACGGCGGTACGTTAGTGTGAGCCATCAATAAAATTTGACGAAACGTATTGACAGCCCCTTGTCGAAACTGTTATAGTAAATTACAAATCACAATATATTGCGATCATCAATGACCAGGAAGAGTACACATAGCAAGAGGGTTTCAGCGAACCGGTGGTAGTGAAAGTCCGGTACTGCTCGATATGTCGAATGGGCCTGGGAGATACAGTCCGATCCGCATTGCGGGGTAGGCGCTGTCGGGGTTCTTCCGCCGTTATCAGGAAGCCGGTATCGGAACAATTGGTTGTTTCCCGTATCTGGTATGAGCCGGATTGCCTTTGGGCAATCAATCAGGGTGGCACCGCGGGTTAACCCCTCGTCCCTAGTAATTAGGACGAGGGGTTTTTTGTATTTGCACACACATATTGAAAAGGAGGAGTACAGTATGATGAACAATGAACAGGAATTGACAAATGTCACAGTCGCGCAGGGGGGTAAATACCGCTGGTTGACGGTTACGGCCCTGTTGTTGGCGATTGGAGCAATTTTGCGCTTGGTAGCACCGAGCATTGATGGGATTACACCAAACTGGATGATTGCGATGTACTGTATTGCCATTAATCTGACCAGGCCAACCATGGGCCAGGCGATGGGCATTGGCTTGGTGGCCGGCGCAGTAGAAGTGCCCACCTCTAAATCGGCGTTTCCTTACGGTAATTTGGCAGCCGAACTGGTGGGGGCAATTGTCTGCGCGACAATCGTCAATCTGTCGTTTAACATGGTAATTGGCCGCTTGAATATTCGTCCGGCAGTCTGTGCGGCGTTGAGTACCGTTGCCAGCGGGCTGACTTTCGTAACCATCTTGAAAGTCGTTATGTCCCTGCCGATGAACGTATACCTTTATGGCATGCTGCCGGTTGTGTTTGGCGTCGCGGCGATTAATACGATTATCACGCAAATTCTTTATTTCCCGGCGCAAAAATTATTTGCCGGCAGGGAGGAAAAATAGTGAAAGCAATTTCTTTTGAAAACTTTTCTTATGCATATCCAAAAAGCAAAGTCGTATTGGATAAGCTTTGCTTTGATGTGAAAAAGGGCTCTTTTACCGCAATCGTCGGCCCCAGCGGCGCAGGAAAAACTACGCTTTGTATGGCTGCGGCAGGAGTGGTCCCGCATTATTTTGGCGGCCGTTCTGCCGGCTCGGTGGTGGTTCAAGGGGTTCGGACCATGGATAGCACAATGGGAGAGTTGGCAAAAGGCGTGGCTTTGGTGTTGGAAGACTATGAAAGCCAGTTGGTAGCCATGACGGTGGAAGAAGAAGTTGCCTTTGGCTTAGAAAATGCCTGTGTGGATCCGAAACTGATTTCTTCAATGGTTCAGGAAACTCTTCAATTGGTCGGCTTGGCCGGACGGGAACAGCAGGAAGTCGGAGGGTTATCCGGCGGACAAAAACAACGGCTGGCATTGGCGGGGGCTCTGGTTACAAAACCGGAGATCCTGATCTTGGATGAACCCGCTTCGGCGCTGGATCCGGAAGGCGCCGCCGAATTGTACGGTTTGCTTGGACGATTGAACAAGCAAGGGATGACCATCATGGTTGTTGAACATGAAATTGCCCGGGTATTGCCTCACATTGATCAACTTGTTTTGCTTCTGAATGGCAGTATTGCGGTTGTGGATCAACCGGAAGCGGCGCTGAGAAAAATGAACGCAGAAGGTTTATTTCAAGAAGCGATACCGCCATTGCTGGAATTGCGGTTTCTCCTGGAGAAAAGCGGCTGCCGGTTTGGGACATGGCGGTGTGAAGCGGATGCGGTGCGCGAACTGTCCGCTGCCCTGAAAGAAGCAGAAGAGGTGAGCCAAAGTGCTTGAAATCAAAGAGGTCAGCTATTGTTACCAGCAAGGAAAACCAGTCGTGGATAACGTGTCGTTAACGGTAGAGCCGGGAGAATTTGTGGCGATTGCCGGACGAAACGGCAGCGGCAA
>JAGFXW010000349.1 GCA_017861495.1 Bacillota bacterium | reverse complement strand
AAGAGACAAAATTGAAACGATCCATCAGCCAGCCAATAACAGGATTTTCACTTCGCATATGTTCCAGTAAAACAATCTTGCCATTCGGTTTGCACACCCGGCGGATTTCCTTCAATCCGGCAACCGGATTCGGTACGGAACAAAAAACACAGGTCGTAATCACAGAATCAAACTCAGCATCAGGAAAATCCATGTGTTCTACATCCATTTCCAATAGTGTAACCGGAATTGGAGTTTGTGAAACTTTTTCCCGCGCTCGCGCCAACATCCCCGGACTAAAGTCAATCGCTGTTACTCGAGAACCATCAGGATAATAGGGAAAATTAGCGCCGGTGCCAACCCCAACTTCTAAAATATTACCGGACACCAATGAAAAAGCGCGTTTATGCGTTTCCTGGGAACCGACACGCGTCATTACATCAAAAAATACCGAAGTACGATTATACCGTTTTTTGATTACAGCCGTTTCTTCTGCACCCGTCTGGTTTGTTTGCATGGATCTTCATCCTTTCGAGCTTACATAGATAGTTTCAACCTTGTGCAAGCCCATTCCGCATTTTCAACCATCTCCTTTGTTGTGAAGCTTTGTAAATAATCTCGGAAAATTCAGTTTATTTTAAAGATAACACTATCAATTCGAACTCCTCTAACTTCTTATGGATCCATTGTCGGCAATCCGGCTGTATGCAGCGCCTCGTAAATTCTTTTTCCCTCGATCAGCTTGCTCTCGAATAATATAACCTCGGCAACAAGGAATTCTCCCAGTTGTTTCGTTCGAATTGACGATAAATCTGCAACTCCAAGTTTAGGATGGGAAACGATTGTCAAATGAGGCTTGAACGTTCTCTTTTCCAACACAAAACCACGGTTTTCAAGTTCATCGTGCAATTCATCCCTAAGCGTGTTCAATTCTCTTAAATCGCCGTCAACAGCAGTCCATAGCGTATGCGGCCTTCGAAAAGACGGGAAAGCGCCTATTCCGCCAATATGCAGCAAAAAAGGCCTATGCTTTCTGACCACACAAGACAAAACATCGATTAGTAGAGGCTTTGCTGACGCATCTATCTCACCAAGAAATTCCAACGTTATATGAAAATTTTCTAGTGATTTAAAAGATCCTTTCACACCAAGGTCCTTAATTTCAGCTTGAAAACCACAGAGAACTTGCTTAAGCGTAGCGGGAAGATCAATCCCCATAAACACTCTCATACCGCTTCTCCTTAGCCGCGCTGTTTACAATTTTAAATGTCTTATCTTTATTATAATACGAAACTACCTAAACATGGCATTAAATGTTTTTTTCCCGCGCATTCTTATCTTTATTATAATACGAAACTACCTAAACATGGCATTAAATGTTTTTTTCCCGCGCATTACTTTCTCCAATTGCATCAAATCCACTTCATAACCAATGCCTGGTTGAACCGGAACTTCAATTTCTCCCTGCTTTACAAATACTTCGGGTTCAATCAAATCCCTTTCCCAGTATCTTGACGATCCTGACAAATCTCCGGGAAGTGTAAAATTATCCAAGGTGGAAAGAGCAATGTTGTGAGCCCGTCCGATTCCTGTTTCAAACATTCCGCCGCACCAGACAGGAATATTACGTTCCCGGCAAAAATCATGCACTCGTTTCGTAGCCGTCAGCCCGCCTAATCGGCTCATTTTTAAACTGATAATCCTGCAGCTGGAAAATTCAGCAGCATTCCGTATATCTTCAAAAGTAGCAACACTTTCATCCAAACACACCGGCGTCTTCAGCACTGCTTGTAATTTGGCATGATCAATCAAGTCGCCTGCCGCTAACGGCTGTTCAATCATGGACAACCCATACCGGTCTAATTCTTGCAATGTCGCCAAGTCAGAAAAACGGTATGAACCATTGGCATCCACGGATATCGGCAAATGCGGAAAAGCTTCTTTCACCGCTTTTACAAATCGAATATCATGTCCGGGCTTGATTTTAAGTTTTACACGCCTGTACCCCTCTGCCATATAACTTTCGATGAGCTGCAACGTGTCTTGAATGGTTGTTTGGATCCCCACAACAACTCCGACTTCAATTATTTTCTTATTCCCACCAAGCGCTTTGGCCAACGGAAGATGATGCCGCTTCGCATACAAATCCCATATTGCGCTTTCCAACCCTGCCTTCGCTATATTATTTCGCTGTATGGGAACAAATAGGTTAAATACTTCATCCGGTTTCTTTATCTCTTGACGAAGTAACAACGGAATTAAGAAATCTTCCATAATGTGTAAAACCGTTCCAATTGTCTCTTCTGAATACCAAGGAATCGAAAAGGCAGGCGCTTCCCCCCAGCCAATAACTCCATCCGTATCCCTGACCTTAACCAAAACTGAATCCTTATCAATAATAGAGCCAAAGTTGGTAACAACCGGAGTTTTTAGCCGCATACCGACGTGATACAAGGTAATTTCCTTAATTTTCATAAGGTCCCCCCTCGTTCCGAAAGCCATTCAGCCAATTTTCTTCGCAGCAATTTATTAGCGGCATTGCGGGGAAGCTGTTCTACAAAATAAATCCGGGCCGGACACTTGTAATGCGCCAGCCTTTCGCGGCAAAATGTCCGCATTGCTTCTTCTGTAATTTCAACGTCACCGGCGGCCACAACAAAAGCTACCGGAACCTGCCCCCATTTTTCATCCTCACAGCCAACCACTCCAGCTTCAAGAACCGGAGGGTAGGAAAGCAAAACAGCCTCTACTTCCGCAGGGTATATGTTTTCTCCGCCAGATATGATTAAATCCTTGCGGCGGTCCAATACGTATAGAAATCCTTCTGCATCCGTATAACCCAAATCTCCGGTATGAAACCAGCCAGCTTGAAAAGCAGTGGTTTTTTCTTTTTTTGAGTGCAAATATCCATTTGTCACATTAGGCCCTCGAACGACAATTTCACCCACTTCGCCGGGCATTTTACAACCGTGTTCATCCATTATCAGCAATTCCGAAGGAAACAACGGTTTACCGGCCGAGCCTAATTTGCTGTCCATATATTCAGGTGACAAAGTAGCAATTTGCGAAGCTGTTTCTGTCAAGCCATACGTTTGGTAAACCGGTATCCGCTTTTTCCTGCATTGCTGTAATAAACTCTCCGGCACCGGTCCTCCCCCCGTCAACATACAGCGAAAAGCATCCGGATACCTGTTATTTCCTAATTGCTCCAACATCCGGGCCAACATGGAACTGACCACAGATACGATGGTTACTCCTTCTTTTTGAATGGATTGGTTCACCGCTTGCGGCAGAAACTTGGGTTGAATAATAACCGGAATGCCATAAATCACACTTCGTATGATAATGGACAATCCGCTCATATGAAATAATGGTACGCAAATCAGCCACTTGTCTTCGATGTGCAATCCGAGGTTCAGAACGGACCCCATCGCGCTCCACCAATGATTGCCATTTGTCAGCATGACCCCTTTAGGCCGGCCTGTCGTCCCGGAAGTGTAAAGAATGGTGTGAACCGCTTCCAAATCAAGATTTTGAGGCAACAAAGCATCCGCTGTCGGCAAAGCTATTAAATCGTCGTACAATAGCGCCTTCATTCCGGCTTTGCCGCTCTTTATTGTTTCTACCGTATCGGAAAGTCCAGCATCATAAACCAGCAACTTACAGTTTGCATCCTGTATCTGCCAGGCAAGCTCCGGCGCCGCAAGGCGAATATTCAACAGCACGGTTACCGCTCCGAGGTATTGGAGAGCATAAATAATTTGCGGAACCCGGTAACTGTTTTCCAACAATACGGCAACAAAATCGCCTTGC
>JAGFXW010000348.1 GCA_017861495.1 Bacillota bacterium | reverse complement strand
TCCAATATCGTGAAAAATGCCGGCCAATATTAGATTCTTTCGCTGGCTGAGTGATAAATTCAGCTCAACCCCCAGAAAATAGGCAATATAAGCAACTTTTCGATGGTGGTTCATAACCTTAGGGCTGACAAGATCGATAGCATCCGCCAAAGGCAAAACAATATTTAACAGTGATGTAATTGGCTTTCTAAACATGCTTCCTCCTGTGTATGCAATTGCATGATCACAATTTTTAGTAGGTACAATTTCTACGACAATGAAATCAAACTGGAAAACTCTAATTACACCAAGTTGCTGATGACCATGCAAAATTCCTAATACCTGAAAAAGCCAGGCAGTTTCTACCCGGCTTCGTTATCGTAACGGCAGCCTGGCAGTCATAGGTTCCATCACCCCTTAGACCCATAGCTTTGCGTCCCCGTCTTTCAACAGGTTTGCCAAATATATATTTTTCAAGTCAGAAAAATAAGATGTATCTATGATATCTTGCCCATCAAATTCTGTCAATGTTCAAGTGGGACAAAGAACCTGTCCCCTTGTCCCAAAAAGAAAGGAACCGCAAACGCTGCGGTTCCTTTCCCCATTAAATTCCCAAATCTTCTCCGCCGAGAAGTCTTTTCATGTTCTTCATCGGACACATTTCACCGCACATCGTACAGGTGTCCTCTTCGGTTGGTTTCGAAGATTCCCTGTATTTCCTGGCTTTTTCCGGATCAATTGCCAATTCGATCATTTTCGGGAAATCGACATCCGCCCGTGCAGCGCTCATCTGGTTATCCCAGTCGCGAGCGCCGGGCAGCCCTTTGGCAATATCGGCAGCATGGGCCGCAATCCGGGATGCGATGATCCCTTCTTTCATATCGTCCAAATCTGGCAGGCGAAGATGTTCCGCCGGCGTAACATAGCACAGGAAGTCAGCGCCGTTCGACGCGGCAATCGCGCCCCCGATAGCGCTCGTAATGTGGTCGTATCCAGGCGCAATATCCGTTACCAATGGTCCAAGAACATAAAACGGCGCTCCGTGGCATAATTTTTTCTCCATTAACATATTCGCGGCAATTTCATTCAACGCCATATGTCCAGGGCCCTCGATCATCACCTGGACATTTCTCGCCCAGGCCCGCTTTGTCAATTCACCCAAGGTGATTAATTCTTCAATCTGGGAAGCATCGGTCGAATCGTTGATCGAACCAGGCCGGCAGGCATCGCCCAAACTGATTGTAACATCGTATTTTTCGCAGATGTCCAACAGACGGTCATAGTATTCATAAAAAGGATTTTCCTGCTTGTTTATATCCATCCAGGCAAATAAAATCGACCCGCCGCGGGAAACAATATGGGTCAGCCGTTTGTTGTTTTTGAGCCGTTGGGCGGTCGCCAAATTCATGCCGCAGTGAATGGTCATAAAATCAACGCCATCTTGGGCATGACGCTCTACCACGGAAAAAAACTCGTCTACGGTGATGCTTTTCAGGCTTTTATCCAGCATGCCAATCGCATCGTACATCGGAACGGTACCGATCATAGCGGTCGACATGGAAAGCAGCTTGGTCCGGAATTCCTGGGTTTTGCCATAACAACTGAGGTCCATAATCGCTTCTGCTTTCAGCTCTATGGCTTTTTTGGCCTTTTGCAGCTCCAAATCAATGTCAAAGCTGTCCTTGGAAACTCCCAGGTTCACATTGATCTTCGTCCGCAACCCTTGCCCTACACCTTCCGGATCGAGTGTCGTATGGTTTTTGTTGGCCGGAATAACCACTTTTCCTTCAGCGATTAAGGCGCGGAGTTTTTCAACCCCGACTTTTTCCTTAGCGGCAACAATCCTCATTTCGTTAGTAACAATTCCTTTTTTGGCCGCATCCATTTGTGTTGTATACATGATGCACCTCATCCTTTCATTTCTGTTCCATTTATCCTGCACAGCTCATTGGGTCTTTCGCCTTGAAATTAGAAAACCCGGCTTGCGCCGAGCTTTATCTCGCTAACAGCTTGTAACCACCAATCCTCCGTGTTGGGGTAACAAGCTGTTAAACTCGAAATAAGTTCGCTCTAAGGTTGCAAAAGAGTTATAACTCTTGAAACCAAAACTCACATATAGCGACGGCGGAAGCCGCTGGTTGCACTTATGTCATGGAAAGTATTTATACTTTCTATAAGACCAAAAGAAGCCTGCCCTACTATCGGCAAGCTTTCTATTTATCAGGAGCTTCCCTACGGTGGTATTATCCACATCAGGTTCAAGGGTTGGATGAAAATCCTCTCAGCGTATTGCACCCCCAGCCATGGTTCCGATATTCAGTTAATAAATGCATTCTACCATAATCCGCAACGATTGGAAAGAAAATTTTAGTTTGATCTAAATTCTATCACAAAACTACAAAACAAACGGATAATATCCAACGCTTCCAAACGGATAATATCCAACGCTTCGACTCATCTCGTTAACAGCCTGTAACACTTCGTTAACAGGCTGTAAGACTCGAACTAAATTCGCTCTAAGGGTTCGGGTCGGCTACAATCCTTCCGAACCCAAGGCTCATTCATAACGCTTAACCTCCGCTTTTGGATAATTATCCGTTTGTTGCAGTTTCTTCTTTTCAACAGCCTAAAAGACTTGACAAATTATTTTTTCAAGAGTAAGGTAAAAAAAGAATTCCATATTGCAATTACCGAGGGAGCTCATGTTATGGGCTGAGAGTGACGCTGGGAGCGTCTGACCTTTTGACCTGATCGGCATAATGGCCGCGTAGGAAGGGGATTTTTTCGTGCACCCGTCCTGGCGGGTGCATTTTTGTTTTTCCAAATTCAGTAAGAAAGGAGAATTCGCATTGCAACTACGGATCAACGGCAAGGCAACCGACGTATCTGCAAACCAGACACTTCTGGATTTGATTACGCTGAAAAATTTGAACCAATCCGCCATCGTGGTTGAGCACAACCGAACCATTGTGCCTGCGCCCGAATGGCCAACCATTGTATTGCAGCCTGATGACGCTGTCGAAATTTTAACATTTGTCGGAGGAGGTTAATTACACTATGCAAAATGACGTATTCAAAATCGGCGGTCAAGAATTGACCAGCCGCCTGTTTCTCGGGACAGGCAAGTATGGCAGCAACAAAATCATTCCACAGGTCGTGGAAGCTTCCGGGGCCCAGGTCGTAACCGTTGCTTTACGGCGCGTCGATCCCGGTCAGCCGGTGGAAAATGTCGCGGCTTACGTGCCAAAACACTGCGTGTTAATGCCAAATACATCCGGCGCCCGTAATGCCGAAGAGGCGATTCGCATTGCCCGTCTGGCCAAAGCAGCCGGCTGCGGCAACTGGATCAAAATTGAAGTCATCGCCGATAACCGCTATTTGCTGCCGGATAATTATGAAACAATTAAAGCAACTGAAGTTTTGGCTGCCGAAGGGTTTGTCGTCCTTCCCTATATGAGTCCCGATCTGGCGGCAGCTAAACACATGGCGGCTGCAGGCGCAGCGGCCATCATGCCGCTCGGGGCGCCGATTGGCAGTAACCGGGGACTGAAAACCAAGGAATTGATCAAAATTCTGATTGAGGAAATCGCGTTGCCAATTATCGTCGATGCCGGAATCGGCAAACCATCGGAAGCCGCTGAAGCCATGGAAATAGGCGCTTCTGCCGTGTTGGTGAATACCGCGGTGGCGATCGCCAATGACCCGGTCGCGATGGCCGGAGCGTTCGGACTGGCCGTGTCGGCCGGACGGACAGCTTTCCTTGCCGGTCCGGGAGCGGTACAGAAATATGCCAGTGCATCTTCACCCTTGACCGGATTTTTGCAGGATTAACGAAAAAGCGAGATGAAAAACATGAGTTTTTTAGCCGAATTACAAAACTATCAAATTTTTGATTTTAATGCGTTTTTCTCTACCCTTACCGATCGTGATATAACCGGTGTGCTAAACAAAGACCGTCTGACAGCCGTTGATTTTCTGACGCTTCTTTCGCCGAAAGCCGAAAACCATCTGGAAGCCATAGCGCAAAAAGCACACCGGGTTACGTTGCAACATTTTGGGAAAACAGTCCTTTTGTTCACACCAATTTACCTGGCCAATTACTGTACTAACCAATGCGTTTACTGCGGCTTTAATATCACCAATCAGCTGGACCGCAAAAAAATGTCGATGGAGGAATTGGAAGTCGAGGCTCGTATCATTGCCGAAACCGGATTGAAACACATTATTATTCTGACCGGAGATTCCCGCGAACATTCGCCGGTGTCTTACATCAGCGAGTGTGTAAAAGTGCTGAAAAAACACTTTAGTTCGATCATGATCGAAGTATATTCGCTGACGGAAGAAGAGTATCGAGAATTGGTAAATGCCGGTATTGACGGCGTCACCATGTTCCAGGAAG
>JAGFXW010000136.1 GCA_017861495.1 Bacillota bacterium | reverse complement strand
TTCGGCAAATTCTTCCTCGGATGCAGGCTGGCCATCAATCAAAAATCGTTCTGTATAACTAACCAGATGCGGGGAAGTATACATTCCGGTCTTTATCCCGGCCGCTTTCAATATCGCGGCCAGCATCGCCGTTGTCGATCCTTTGCCGTTTGTCCCGGTCACATGGATGGTACGGTAACGCAATTGAGGCTGTCCCATTAACGACAGCAGTTTTTCAATCCGCGCCAGCCCCGGTTTAATGCCAAAAGTAGCCAGCGTTTCAAGATAACTCAAGGCTTGCTTATAATTCACCGTTCTTCCCCTCCTTTTTTTACAAAGTAGCTAAAAACGCCAATCGTTCTGTAATGGCCCGTTTCTTTTCATTGCATTCCTCGGCCTTGGCCTGTTCTTTCGCAATGACTTCCGGCGGAGCTTTGGCAATAAAGCCGCTGTTTGTCAGCTTGCCATTGATCCGGGCCAAATCCTTATCCAAGGCGGCAATTTCTTTATTGAGGCGGGCGGTCTCTTTGTCCACATCAATCAAGCTTTTCAGCGGCAGATATATTTCTACGCCGCTCACTACCTGCGCCATTGCATTTTCCGGCTTATCGCTGCCCTCCGGCAAGAAGGAAACCGGCTCACTGGCTGCCAACGTCTTGATATACTGCAAATTACAATCCAACATTGCCGTAATCTCAGTGCTGTTGCCATGCAAAATTACTTCACTCTTTTTACCCGGCGGAACATTGACTTCGGCCCGCATGTTGCGAACCGCCTTTACCACTTCCATGATAACCGTCATATCCTGTTCCGCTTTTTCATCCGCCAACCCCGGTTCTTCAGCCGGCCAGGCGGAAATCATAATGCTTTTTCCCTCGTGCGGCATGTGCTGCCAAATTTCCTCCGTGATAAACGGCATAAACGGATGGAGCAGCTTTAACGTGTTGCTCAATACATACCATAAAACATACTGGGCAGTCGCCCGGCTCACAGTTTCTTCTTTGTTATACAACCGCGTTTTTGCTAATTCAATATACCAATCGCAATATTCGTTCCAGATAAACTCGTATAATTGACGGGCGGCTTCGCCCAGTTCAAAATGGTCCAGATTGTATGTCACATCACGGACGGTTTGTTGGTAGCGGTGTAAAATCCAGCGGTCGGCCAGTGTGAAATCACCCGGTTTCGCTTGCGGATCAAAGCCTTCCAGGTTCATCATGACAAAGCGGGATGCGTTCCATATTTTGTTCGCAAAATTACGGCTGGATTCCGCTCTTTCCCAATAAAAGCGCATATCATTGCCGGGTGTATTCCCCGTCATCAACGTAAAGCGCAGCGAATCCGCCCCATACTTATCAATAACATCCAACGGGTCAATTCCATTGCCCAATGATTTACTCATTTTACGGCCTTGGCTGTCCCGCACCAATCCATGGATAAAGACAGTGCGGAACGGGATCTCTTGTTGAAACTCCAGACCCATAAAAATCATCCGCGCTACCCAGAAGAAAATGATATCATACCCGGTCACCAACACGCTGGTCGGGTAAAACTGGGCCAGTTCTTCCGTGGCTTTAGGCCATCCCATGGTGGAAAACGGCCATAAAGCCGAACTGAACCATGTATCGAGCACATCCGGGTCTTGGTTCACAACACCGCCGCAATCCGGACATACGGTCACATCCGTACGGGAAACGATCGTTTTTCCGCATTGTTCACAATACCAGGCCGGGATGCGGTGCCCCCACCAAATCTGCCGCGAAATACACCAATCCCGGATGCTTTCCAGCCAATTCGTATAGATTTTCGTAAACCGTTCCGGCACAAACGAAATCCGTCCGGAAGTTACCGCGTCAATAGCCGGCTTGGCAAGCGGTTCCATATGGACAAACCATTGCTTGGAAATCAACGGCTCTACGACCGTTTTGCAACGTTGGCAATGGCCAACGGCATGCGTATGGTCGGCAATATTCACTAAATAACCATTAGCCTGTAAATCAGCAACCAGCGCCTTACGGCATTCATACCGGTCCATCCCGGCGTATTTTCCGGTATCGGGAGACATGGTCCCGTCAGGATTAATTACAATAATGGCTTCCAATTGATGCCGCTGCCCCATATCAAAGTCATTTGGGTCATGGGCAGGAGTTACTTTTACCGCCCCGGTGCCAAACGACATATCAACATATTCATCGGCGATTACAGGAATTTTTCGTCCTACTAACGGCAACAGCAGGTTTTGGCCAATCACGTTCGCATACCGTTCGTCATTCGGATTGACCGCAACAGCCGTATCACCCAGGATCGTTTCCGGACGCGTGGTTGCTACCACTACGTACTCGCCTTCCCGGCCGATCACCGGATAACGCACATGATATAAATGGCCGGCACTTTCTTCGTGTTCAACTTCAATGTCACTCAATGCCGTATTACAGCGCGGACACCAATTCGTAATCCGCTTTCCCTGATAAATCAGGCCTTTTTCATACAAGGTTACAAATACTTCCCGCACTGCCTGTGAGCAGCCTTCATCCATGGTGAACCGCTCCCGCTGCCAGTCACAGGAAGCGCCCAAGCTTTTCAACTGGGTCAAGATGCGGTCGCCATACTGGTGCTTCCATTCCCATACTTTTTCGATGAAAGCCTCCCGTCCTAAGTCATAACGGGACACACCGTCCTTGGCCAACATCTCTTCCACTTTGATTTGCGTAGCAATCCCGGCATGGTCAGTACCCGGCATCCATAGCGTATTATACCCCTGCATCCTCCGCCAGCGGATCAAGACATCCTGCAATGTATTATCCAACGCATGCCCCATATGCAATTGCCCGGTCACATTCGGCGGCGGAATGACAATACTGAAGGGTTGACGGGCGGCATCCACTTCAGCATGGAATAAACCCTGTTCTTCCCAAAATGAATACCAATTTTTTTCAACAGATTGCGGATCATATACGGTTGGAATATTTTTCTCCATTTTAAAGCCTCCTTTTACCATTCCAAATGAAACAAAAAAAGTCCCCTCGCCTTTCCAGGACGAAAGAACTTGCTCTCGCGGTACCACCTTGTTTCCCGGCTTTCACCGGACTCTCTTCGCCATAACGGGGCGTCCGGCAACGCTTACTCGCTTCAGCATTGCAGCTCCGGGATGACATTCCGCCATGCAGTCTGAGGTATTTTTCAGCCTATGAATACCCTCTCTGAACAAACCGGTTTGGCATACTATTCCCATCTCAGCTGATAGATTATCCAATTGAACAGTATCAATATACCCGACCTACTCTTTCCTGTCAAGTTTTGGCTGTCCAAGGAAAATTTTTTCTTACTTGCGCAGCAAATATTTTACCACCAAAATGCTAATTTCATACAAGACCAGCATCGGGACCGCAATCATCGTCTGGGAAAATACATCCGGAGTCGGAGAAATAACCGCTCCGATGACAAACGTCATAACCAGGACAACTTTTCGTTTGGCAGCCAGCATTTTCGAATTGATGATGCCGACTTTGGCCAATACCAAAATAAATAAAGGCAGTTCAAAAATAAAACCGAACGGCAATAAAAACGAAATGACAAACGATAAGTATTGTCCGAGAGAAAATAACGGCTGTAAATCATCCGTTGCAAACCCCATGAAAAATTTAATCCCCGCCGGCAAAACCAGATAATACGAAAAAATGATACCAACAAAAAAAAGCAATACCGAAGTCGGCACCAGGATAATGGTTGCCGTACGTTCTTTGCTGGTTAACGCCGGTACAACAAAAGCCCATACCTCGTATAAAACCACCGGCAGCGCCAGCAGAAAACCAGCAAAAAACGATACTTTCAGATAGGAGAAAAAAGCCTCCGCCGGATTCATATAATATAATTTTCCGGCCGGAGCGGTAATAAGATGAACCAATTCCGTCGCGTAAAAATAACATGCCGTACTGCAAACCACTACGGCAATAATCATTATAATCAGTCGTTTGCGCAATTCTTGCAAGTGGGAAATCAGGGACATGTTCCCTGCATTATTCAATTCACTGCCCGCCTGCGCTTCATCATGCCCATTTCCTGAAGTTGTTGTATCAGCCATTAAGCGTTCCTCACTTTTTGTCTTCCGGGTTTTTTTCTTCTTTCTTTTCTTCCTTCTTCTCTTCTTTTTTCTCTTCTTTTATGGTCTCCGCCTTAACCGGCTGAACCGGAATCGGTTCTTCTTTCGACTGTTCTGCGCTGCCAGTCGTAGCCCGTCTGAATTCTTGCAGGCTTTTGCCCAGCGCCTTCCCGACCTCGGGCAGTTTTCCCGGGCCAAACACTACCAATGCAATCACTAAAATTAAAATCAATTCCGGCATACTAAAACTAAACATTCCACACATCCTCCGTCAAACTTTTCTAATTCTTTAATGTCCTTGCACTTCGCCCAGCAATTTCCCTGGATTCAAAATATTATTGGGATCCAATGCTTGCTTGATCGACCGCATAACAGACATGCCTACTTCGCCAAATTGGTTCGGCATATATTTTAATTTCCCCAAACCAATTCCATGTTCGCCGGAAAGAGTTCCCCCCAACTTCAAGGCAGTCAAAAAAATCTCTTCCATTGCTTTGTATACACGCTGCATTTCTTCCTGGTCACGCAAGTCGGTAACGATAGTGGGGTGCAAATTTCCATCCCCGGCATGGCCAAAGGTCCCTATCTGCACATTGTATTTTTTCGCAATTTCCGTAACAGCCCGCAGCATATCTGGAACTTTACTTCGCGGAACAGTAGCGTCCTCGCAAAACGTGGACGGTCGAAGCTTGGCTAAAGAAGGGAGCGCAGCGCGGCGGGCCGCCCAGACCTGATCCCGTTCCTGGGCGCTTTTTGCGACCTTCACTTCACCGTGGTTATCACGCAGCACTTTTTCCATTTTTAAAGCATCTTGTTCCACCGTATCGTAGTCGCCATCAACTTCAGCAAGAATAATCGCCTCCGCCTCTACCGGCAGACCCAATTTTACAAAACTTTCCACTGTGCGGATCGTATAGTTGTCCATAATTTCCAAGGTAGCAGGAATAATATTGTGGCTGATAATATCGGCAATCGATTTTCCGGCATCATTCAAATCATCGAAAATTGCCATCATGCTCTTCCGATGAGCCGGGGCCGGTACAAGACGCACGGTAATTTTAGTAACAACCCCCAACGTCCCTTCCGAACCGGTAAATAACATAACCATGTCATAACCGGGACTCTGCCCCGTCCGACCGCCAAATTCCACAATTTGACCATCCGCCAAAACGGCCTGTAACCCAGTCACATAATGCTTGGTTACACCATACTTCAAGCCACGCAGTCCACCTGAATTTTCCGCTACAGTCCCGCCAATCGACGCAGTTGCCACCGTACCGGGATCGGGTGGATAAATTAAACCGAATTTTTCTACGGCAGTATTCAATTCCTGTACAATCACAGCCGGTTCCACAACCGCAATCCGGTCAACCGGATCAACTTCAACAATTTTATTCATACGAACCGTAAACATCACGATTCCGCCGGCCATCGGAACCGTTCCAGCGCTCAAATTAGTTCCCGAACCCCGGGTGTAAACCGGAATTTTTTCCCGATTGGCCAACTTCAATATTTGCGATATCTCTTCTGCATTCGCAGGCTGCACAATCGCATCCGGTAAATTAAAAAAACCTGGAGTAGCATCGTAACCAAAGCAGATTAGATCTTCTTTTTCCGTTTGAACCCATTCATTGCCCACGATGGTTTTCAATTCTTTGATCAATCGCTCTTCCATTGCCAGCTCTCCTGCCCTTCTAATTTTCTTTCCTTTAATCACCTATGGCGTTCCGTCATTATCTACACTATTATTATACGACCCAATATACTTTACAATTGATATTATATCATATTTATTATCCGGTTAAAATCTCTCTGTTGCACCGTATTTCCCTGCAACAATACAATTTAATATTTACGAAGTCCGACAAAATCAGATATTTGAACCAAAGCTTCCCGCACTTTTTCATCGAGGATTTGCGGCACGATTGTCCGCGCGTCAGACAAAAAGTCTTCCGCCCGTTTATATGAATACTCAATGGCATCCGTTGCATGGATCATCGCCAAGGCGCGCTCCATATTACTTTCGGACATATCTTTGGACAGGATAATATCACGCAGTTCCCGGCCATACTTATCATCCTGCATAGCGCGGATAGCCGGCAACGTCAAAATCCCCTGGCGTAAATCATTGCCGACAGGTTTTCCAACCTGTTTTTGCGATGCCGTAAAATCGAAAATATCATCGGTAATCTGAAAGGCAACGCCCAGCGAATATCCATAACGGTATAGCGCTTGAACATCCTGATCAGAAAAACATCCGGCCATTCCGCCCAATTGACAGCTGGCGGCAATAAAATCGGCCGTTTTTTTTGCAATCCGCTTTATATAATCCGCTTCGTTTTCTAAAACATTAAACATGCTTTGTATTTGAACAACTTCTCCTTCACAAAGCACGCAAATCGTATTGGTTAATACCTTCATCATGTTTTTACCAACGCTGGCAACCGTGAAAAAGGCTTTAGCAAATAAATAGTCGCCGGAAAGAACCGATACTTGGTTTCCCCACCGCGCATTTGCCGTAATCTTCCCCCGCCGGGTCACAGAATTGTCAATCACATCATCGTGCACTAAAGTGGCCATATGAATCAATTCAAGCGCAACCGCCATCGGCAATACTTCCTCAACCGGGCGCTTTGCGCTATGGGCGCACAAAAGATATAAAGCCGGACGCAATCGTTTGCCGCCCGCTTCGACCAAGTGATCACCTATGTCGGTTATTAAGCTCACC
>JAGFXW010000135.1 GCA_017861495.1 Bacillota bacterium | reverse complement strand
AAAAGGCCCGGGATACTGGGCTCAGGACTGCCAGGCTGCATCGGATTATCCCGACTGCATTCTGGTAGTTTTTGTTTTTCAAGATAAAAGGTATGCACCTGGTGAAATAACAAAAGATGACTATGAGCGAATGAAAGAAGATTTGAATAAGTAGACTATAATGTCGATGTTAGCCCCGGAAGTCATTTGAAGTAAAGAGTGGGGAGGCCTGTGACGGTATTAAGAAAACCTGTTGGAGGTGATTGCTATGACAGAAGATCTAAGCAGAACTTATGAAGATAAAGCGATACAAGATATTTACAAACTATTTGGCAAAAACAATATAGTTGTAGTATCCAAAACGGACTATGGAACACACCCGGACTTTGAAAAAAGAGGCATAAACTTGCTTGTCATATTAAATACTGGAAAAACCATGACTATTCAAGTAAAATCTAGAAGCTTTAATAGAACAGATTTCTGTTTTGAAGTTTACAAGACAAATGGGAAATGGTCATTGAAACCTACTCAGGCAAATTGGTTTATGTTTTATCTGTCTAAGGACTCAAAAAAGCCGTATTGTGTATTGTATTCGACTATACAAAAAATATGGCTTGATTACTATGACGAATTAGTTCAGAATATCAAGGTTAACAATAATGGGAATGGTTACTGCGTGTATGTTAACCCAAGTTGGTTTAGAAATAAGTATGCGTCAATTTCAAAAGATAAAGCATCTATAGGCAGATTGTTTGGTCATGTTAGCAATGCTGCTTCTCGTTAGTCAACGCCGGAATAAAGAGCACCGACAATCAATCACCGAATTAATGGTTGTCATGATATGATTGCATATTTCGGCAACATCCGGACACTGAAACCGGAATTGGCAAAGCTTTTTGCTTGTTTGAAAGATGCAAAGTGAGATGTTTGTCTGTCAAACTGGCTGGGAAACGGGTATGCGAGAAAAACAAAGATGCTGAATGATACATTGACTGATGGATTGTCCGGGATTTTAATGAATTTGGCGCTTCCTGCTCTTATTGTCAGGTCCTTTATTTTTGAATTTTCGCCGGATATGTTAAAAAATGCTGCATTGGTAGTAGGTCTTTCCGTCATTGTCCACGCTATTCTTCTTTTTATTAATAAAATTATTTTTCGCAAGTACCATTTTGACAAACGCAACGTGTTAATCTTTTCTGGTGTTTTTCCGAACGCCGGTTTTATGGGATTGCCGCTTATATATGCTATTTTTGGACAGATCGGTATTTTTTATGCCTCGATTTTTATGGTTCCTTACCAGATTTTGCTTTGGACGTATGGACAAGATCTGTTTCGCAGAGAAACAAGTAATGTTTCCCGCTTCAGGCAAATCCTTTCGTACAGCAAGAATCCGGCTATTCTGGCGGTCTTTGCCGGATTGATTATTTTTTTATTTTCAATCCAGCTTCCCTACCCGCTAAAAACTTCCTTGTCGCTCGTTGGGGATCTTACTATGCCGTTAGCAATGATGGTAGTCGGCGACAAGATTGTTCAGATCAAGGCTATGGATATCGTTTCCGACAAAGATGTTTACTTCAGTGCGATCGTCCGGTTAATCCTTATTCCGATTGTGACATTTGGCGTGCTCAAGGCCTTTCCGATTGAGGAAACGATCATACATGTTTGCGTTACTGTCGAGGCTCTTCCGCCAGCGGTCGCCGGAGTAATATTTGCTCAGGTATATGAGGGGGATGCGGTTTTTGCTTCCAAGTGCGTGGTGATCCAACATGCCTTGTCATTGGTTACCATACCGATGATGCTGATTTTATTAAAATAATTATCGTTATATGAGCAAGATAACTGTCATTTATTGTGAGGTTCTCAGGACTTTCTCTAAAGACCATTAAAGCGATGATAACAGGTGGCAAAGAACCTCCATCCGTTTCGCGAGAAAAATGTCTGGTTCGATGCGATGAGAAATGGACCGCTCCCAAGGTATAAAGAAATAAGAGAGGAATTGTTGAACATGCTTGTCATAAAAAATGCTGCGTTGTTTGATGGAGTTTCCGACAAGATACTTGCAAACCAGGTCGTCATAATTGAAGGGGATACAATTAAAGCAGTCAAACCTATGAATGAAGAAAACTATGCTAATGCTGAGATCGTTGATTTGACCGGTTATACATTAGTCCCCGGCTTTATTGATTGTCATGCGCATTTACTGCTTGATGAGGTTCCCGATAAGGAAAATCAATTAAGTATTTCAACCCCTGGAGGCGGCAGATATCCCAACGCTGATGCCTCTATCGCATATTTGGGGGCGCTTAACGCAAAAAAAATGTTATATTCCGGGTTTACAACTGTTATCGACGGTGGTGGAGTCGGCTTTATCGATGTTGCGTTGCGGGAAGCAATACAGCGAGGTTATGTAGAAGGGCCGGATTATTATATTTGCGGTAAACAGCTTACAGCCAGTCCGGCCCACTTTATCGATTTTTCCGTAGAACCTGCCGGGCCATGGCAAATGCGAAAAATGATCAGAGACCTTATGTGGTGGGGAGTCGATCATATTAAGATCCAAATGAGCGCTCCTATTCGTATGATTGGTCGTAACACTGACAGAAGTGACTTTACACGGGAAGAGCTGGTGGCTGCAATCGATGAGGCTCATTCAGCTGGACTTCAGGTTCATGCCCATGTCAGAGGAAGTGATGCGGGTGTGGATTTTCTCGCCGCAGGTGGCGACATCGTTGTTCATGGTACGGGAATAACTGACGAAAGTATCGAAATGATGGTTCGTAATGGTACATATTTATTTCCGACTTTAGCGTCTCCAACGCCCAATCCTCCTCAAAGATTGTTCGACGCCAAGAATAGTAGAGTTATTGACTTGCTTGCTGCAACAGCGGAGAAACACTGGGACAGCGCAAGGCGTGCCTATAAAGCCGGTGTTAAAATGGCTTTGTCTACCGATGCCGGAGGGCTTGGTATTCAATCGGGTGACAGTGCGCAAGAGATGCTGCGCATGAAAGAGATCGGGATGAGTGCTTTTGAAGTACTGAAAGCAGCGACTTCAGAGGCCGCGAAGGCAGTTCGACTGGGAGATAAATTCGGCAAGATCCTGCCGGGATACAAAGCCAATTTAGTTGTACTCCAAGACAATCCTTTCGATAAGTTAGAAACTGTACTGGATGCAAAAATGGTAATCAAATCGGGAAAAATTATTAAAGATGTGCTCTAACACTCGAAAAATCAAAGGAATACATCGCCTAGTTAAGAAAATAGGAAGTAAACTGAGATAACTGAAATTTAGAACTGATATAATGGCTTGATGGCGACAATTAGGTTTGCTGCATGCTGATTAATGAAAGGATCAATAAATGGCAATTGTAAAATGTACAAAATGCGGAAAAGTGTTTGATACAGAGGGCGCAATATTAAAACCGATAGGAGATGGGGGCTACTTAGAATGTTGCCCTAAATGCGGGAGCACGAGTGTGCTTAGTGTGGATAATTTTCAAGATTATGATGATAGACGATGGGAAGGGTATTAAAGAGCACTATTGAAGGAATAAGTTTGTACGCAATAAATAGATGGAAGCAGGATAGTTTTCCGTCAGTTGATTTTTCGTTGCTATGAAAGCAGTTATTCATTAGATAATTGAGCTGTAATTAAAACAATAAGTTTATTGGTAAAAAACCCATTGATCATAAAAACGAATGGGTTCTTTTCTATGTGCAAGGATTTGTGTGAGACAAAGGGGACATTTCTTTTTTGTCAACTTATATAAGAATAGTTGTCAAATTTAATTCGGGAATGGAAGCGGCTGTCACCCAATATTGCATTGGATTAGTAGAGGTGATATGCTCTCCCTATAGTCGACAATCGATTTTTTCATTGTCTCCTATATATGAAATGACTAAACAAGGAGGAGAATCTCATGAATAAAAAAACTCTCACGCAAAACATCAAGGATAAGGCTTTGGCTCTTGGTTTTGCTAAGGTAGGCATTACGACAGCTGACGACTTTTCCGAACATGCTGAGGAATTGCACAATAGAGCACCAGCATATGATTTTTTACAAAGGCCCCATGGCCCATTAGAGGGTGTCTATCCTCGCTTGTTTATGCCCGAGGCAAAGTCTATCATATGCTTGGTTTATGATTATTCCGATATTGCCTATCCCCCGAAATTGACGGCCAGCGTTGGTCGGGCCTATCTGAGCAGAACGTACCTTCCACTCTCTAATTCACTGCATGGCGCGAGAATTTCTCTATTTGAGAGCTTTCTTCGCGAGAACGGCTGTAAAATTGGCGCATTAGAACTCCCAGATCGTTGGTCCTGCGCTCGTGCTGGGATAATTACTTTCGGCTGTAATAATTTTGCTTATGCAGAAGGATGTGGCTCCTTTATCATTTTGAAAACTATTTTGGTGGATACAGAATTGGAATATGATCCGCCTACTATTAAACGTCCTTGTCCACCGAATTGTCGTTTGTGCATTGATGCCTGTCCCACTGGCGCGCTGACTGAACCCGGGAAATTGATACCGCAAAAATGTCTTGGCTTCAACCATTGGAGGGCGAAGTTTGTGCCGGAAGAAATCCGCAAAGCCAATGGTACCCGTATCCACGGCTGCGACATCTGCCAGGAAGTATGCCCGCGTAACAAGAAAACACTGGCGAACGCAACTCGAACTGATCCATTCTTGGAGCTTCTTGAGAAAGAATTCGATCTGGAAAAGGTGCTGCTGATGGATGACGCATATTACCATAGGGTAATTCATCCTATTATGTACAATTACATAAGGAACCAAGAGATTTTTCAACGCAACGCTGCTATTGCTCTTGGAAACACCAGGGATGAAAGACATGTTCCGGCATTGGCGACAGCACTGGAACAATGCAAGCCAATTGTACGCGAGTATGCAGCTTGGGCTCTTGGATACATAGGGGGGGGAAAGGCCAAAAGTGCGTTATTGCATTGCGTGGCCCATGAACAACCTGAAAACGTGAAAGAATCGATTGCAGAGGTATTGGCAGAAATGGCATAAAATGTTATGCGCCTGAGTAAATGAGCTCCGTTTACCCCAAGGATAAACGGAGCCGAACTTTCTTGCAAAACTCTAATTACGTGTAACAGTATCATGTTTCTATCAAAACACACGTTGAGTGCGTGGTACTCCTGCAAAGAAAACACACTGCGATATAGAGGATAAACTTAGTAAATATACCACAATATATTGTGTTTTTGAGCAAAAATTGAATGTTTTCGCATACTATTATACATGAACGCGTAAACATTTTTTTATTTAAAATGTAACTTTTTAGTTCCCGCGTGGAGTGCGTGGTATTGATGTCAAGGTTAGGAAACCGAGAGTGAAAAAGGAATGTAAATAAGGGGATTTCCGGTTTTTGGTACCGGAAACGGACACTTAAAAATAGGGAGATTAAGCAGTTCGTCTAATTTGAATTTAATTGCGACAATTGAATGTATTTGATGAGGTGATACCATGACTGAGTTGAAGCAAATGCCGACCGAACAAGAAATGCAATTACTCATTGGAACTAAAAAGCACTCCGCATGGAAGGGTATATGCGCTGTAATAGATTCCATATACGACATGGACTACCAATGGAATGATGGCGGGAAAAAGTGGAAATATGAGTACAAATACAGCCGTGGCGGGAAAACCCTATGTGCATTATACGCAAAGCAAGATTGCTTGGGTTTAATGATTATCTTCGGTAAAGAAGAACGGGAGAAGGTCGAAGCGATCCGTAACAGTCTCTCTTCACGGACTCTTGAAGTCTTTGATTCTGCCAAGACATATCACGATGGAACATGGGTAATGTTTGATGAAACTCTTCCAATAGGTGATATGAAATTACTTTTAAATATTAAACGAAGGCCAAACAAAAAGTGAAATGGTCAGTCTGCCTTCATTCACCTAAATTCCAATTTGTAAAGGGATTTATAATTACGGAGGTTTTGTCGTGGCTGAAAATAAACGAATTGAATATATTCCAGCAAAGCCTTCAAAGAGAGAGAAACGAGTTGGTATTTACTGCCGTGTGAGTACAAACAGTACGGAACAGTTGAAAAGTCTTGACAGGTTCATCTCGGAAAGAGTTTTCTCGTATGTTGAAGTGACAAAATGGTGATTGGCAAATGAACAAAGCTATTGGTACTATGGAAGATGATAAGCCAAGGATATGCTTGTAAAAAATGAGGCGATAAAAATTATGGGACATTTAATTAATGCGAAGGAAGAACTTTATCATGCGCTGGCTGAACGGCTCAGCAAGGCACCTGAGAGTGCGATGATTAACGAAGAGTTCTTGTCAATTCTTCATAGTCTTTACACTGAAACCGAAGCCGAAGTAGGAAGTAAATTTCCGTTAATTCCGATTACGTTAAACAAGATATCAACGATCACCGGAATCAAGGAAGATGAGTTAAGAAGCATCTTAGACAATATGTCTGATAAAGGATTAGTTTTGGACATTCCGCGTAAAGACGTTATGTATTACATGTTGGCTCCGATGGTAGTGGGTTTTTTCGAATACACGTTTATGCGAACCGGGGATCAGGTTAAATTAAAGGAACTGGCGGAGCTGTTTGAAAGTTATTTTAATAGTGCGGGGGGGCTAACGGCAATAGCTGGGGTGGATATTAAAGTGATGCGTACCCTGGTTTACGAAAATGTCATCCCTATAGCTGTAGAAACAGAAGTTTTAGATTATGAGAAAGCGTCGGAAATTATCCGTGAATCCGGCGGTGGATCGATTTCGATGTGTTCGTGCCGCCATCAGGCATCACACCTTGGTACTGCATGTGACGGACCTCAGGAAGTTTGCATATCACTTGGGGAAGCCGCAAAATGGATTGTAAGCAAGGGTATGGGAAAATATGCTGCAGTTCCGGAACTGTTGAAAGTTCTGGAACAAACACGTGAGCTTGGATTGGTTCATCTTTGTGATAATGTAATGAATAAGCCAACTTACATATGCAGCTGCTGTGGTTGCTGCTGCCATATCCTCAAAGGCATTAATGAACAAAAAATTTTTGCTGCTCATCCCAGCAATTTCATACCATCACTAGAAACGGAAAATTGTGCCGATTGCGGAATTTGCGTTGACAAGTGTCAAATCCATGCAATTAGGATGGCAGACCAGGGCAATGGAATAGAAGTACCGGTTGTGAATAATGAGATTTGTATTGGCTGCGGCGTATGCGCCGCTGCCTGTTCAACGGGTGCCTTGACCATGGCTCGCCGCCCGGATTTACATATTCCCCCAAAGAACGTACGGGAAAAGTTGACAAGAATGGCTATGGAAAAGGCACGATTATCGTAGTGAGATGCAGTTTTACATTACTATTCCGGTTGATAGGAACCACTATTCCGGCTAAATTCTTGCAAAAAAAACAAATAAATTAATCGTGGGGTAAGGATGAAAATTGTAACAGCGGCGCTTATTAAACAAAATAACAAATATTTACTATGTCAACGGGGTGCTGAAGACCGGTTGGCCTTGAAATGGGAGTTCCCGGGTGGAAAAATGGAAGAAGGTGAAATGCCGGAACAGTGCCTGATCCGGGAGATCAGGGAAGAACTCGGCGTGGAGGCCGAGGTTACCGGACACTTTGGCGATACCATGTATCGATACAGCACGGGGGAGTTTTTGCTGAAATTTTATTATGTCCGAATTATAAGTGGAGTTATGAAACTCAATGTTCACAATGCAGCTCATTGGGTAAAACCGGATACAATGCTGAATT
>JAGFXW010000134.1 GCA_017861495.1 Bacillota bacterium | reverse complement strand
GGGCCGGATCAATCCCCATACTGATAAGTCTAGCTCCGGTCAAAATTGCCGCCGCACCACCCAAACTATGGCCAACAAGGTATACTTTCGAATTTTTATCGGCCCGGAGAAGATCCGGCAGCGACAGGCGAACACTGTGAGGATTCTGCAAGACAGCTGCTGGACCGGCTTGTACAAATTCATTAAATCCTCTGTGAACTTTAGGTTCTGTATCGGGTACATCTTTTTTGTCGGCATTGCTCGCAAATTCCTCGATATTGCTGCCGGCAAAATAAACTTTATCAACCTTTAGATCAATTTTTACATCCTTGCCGTTTTCTGTCCCGACAACAGCTACAATATAGACCGGAAAAGCATCCGGATGCATTTTTTTCGCCACTAGAAAACGGGCACCGCTACGCCCCTCTGCTTGGATATAACGGTCAACTTTGCTCCAGCGGCAATATAGATTTTACGGGCTTCTTCATAATCCTCCAGCGCTCCGGCAAACCCATTGACCGGCGAATATGCCAGAAAAAGGAATAATAAACTGGTCAGCCAATATTTCATCACTAGCACCTTCCTTTTTTATATTCCGGTTTTATATTCACCATTAATCAACCGATCTTGAATTCTGCCCTACTTCCCCGAGCAGTAAGACTAATTTCCAAACGAGTATCAATTCGCTCTTTTAACTCTGGAACATGAGAAATAATACCAATCAACCGACCTTCCCGCTGTAAATCCAACAACGTTTTAATGGCGAAATCAAGCGTTTCCGGATCCAAAGAACCAAACCCTTCATCAATAAACATGGTATCCAGCCGTATCCCCCCCGAATACGATTGAACAACATCTGCCAGCCCAAGCGCTAAAGACAACGATGCCAAAAAGGTTTCTCCACCGGATAAAGTGTTGACATTGCGAGCCATTCCGGTATTATTATCAAACACCTCCAATTCCAGCCCTGCCGCCGAATTTCGCCGCATCCGGTCTAACGTCCGCTGTAAATAGTACCGTCCTCGGCTCATCTTTTGCAACCGCAGGTTGGCCGCAGTCGCAACATCATTAAGCAATGACCCTAAAACAAACCGTTGCAGAGTTACACCATATTGGTTGATCCCTTTTCCATTCGCCACTTCCGCCAGCACACTGATGATTTCATACTCTTTTTCTACTTCAGATAACGTTTTTGTCAAGCGGTCTAAACTGGCCAGCCAGCCTTTTTCGCGCCCGAGAACATCCGTTAATTTTCCTTGTTCGCCGCTGTTTTGATTACACCGTTCTTGCGCGGTCCGCAACGTCTCTTCCAATTCAGCAAGATCAGGAACTGCCAGTTCTTTCGTTTCATTGAGCAAGCGAGCTTGCCGATCCACTGCCGCCGCCAAATTGAAGTCAAATTTTTGGATCGCATCGCGCAACTTTATCCGATCCTCTGTTGCTTTTTTTGCAGCCAAATACGCTGTTTCGTCAGCAAACCCTGCGGCAGCCATACGTTCAGTAAAATCGTCAGTTTCGGTCTGCAGACGTTCCATTTTTATTTGCAAATCCTGTACCGTATGCTGCAGAGTAGTTTTGGAACTGCTGAGTGTTTTTTCCGCTTCCTCGACATTTTTACGCGCCGTTTCGTAACGATCTTGCAACTGCCGCAAATTAGCGTTCGCTTTTTGCTGCGCAGCGCGCAACGCAGTTTCCTGCCGGTATTCTGCCGGAACTGCATTGGCCCGTTCACCAACAACCGCCTGCGCAGCCAACCACGCTGCTTTGGCGTTCTGATATTGTCCTTCCAGCAAATGAAGATTTTCAGTAATTTGCTGTTTTTTTTCTTTGCACTCTCGAATAACAATGTCACAATCGGCTAATTTTTTCAGGGCATTTTCCGATTCCACAACTCGTTTCTGCGCTTCAATAATAGCAGTTTGTAATTCCGCCAACGAACCTTTCCGGTTATCTTCAGAAATCTCGCCTTCTTTTTCTTGCAACTGGACAAGCAACGTTTGGCGCGTGGTTTGCAAGCCAGTCAACTTCAACTGACTGTCTACTTTCTTCGCATCCAATTGATCGAATCGAAGCTGTTGGTCTTTGATTTCCGCTTCACTCGGAACGCTATCGTTTGCTGCCGCCTTATTCGGATGGTGATGAGAGCCGCAAACAGGGCAAGGCTGGCCGTCTGACAGCGTCTTTGCCATAACAGACGCTTGTCCATTCGTCCACTGGGTCCGCAAAAAATCCAATGTATTTTTGGTCTGTAAATATTCTTGTTCCAGCTTGTCAACAGTATTAATTTGTTGCTGAAGTTGCTGTTCGATTTGGTTTATTTCCGTTTGCAAAACAGTTACCGCTTTTCTTTTGTCGGTTAGACTTTGCAGCGTTTGTAGGTTAACGGTCCGTTCTGCTTTCTCAGCTGCAGCCGCCGATACGATTTCCCATTGTTCGGCATAGGCAGTCAATGTTCCTTCGCACGCCAGCAATTGGTTCGCAGCATCCTGGCGCAAAACATCGATGCGTTCAAGCTCTTTTTTCGTTTTCTGTGCCTGGCCCTCCGCAGCAACCAGCTCTTGGGACCGGCCAAATAGTTCTTGCAAATACACACAATACCGCCGGGCCGTTTCCCGCTCTTGTTCTTTGGCCGTTTCACTCACGGCCAACTCCTTCGCTTGGGCTGCATTTTTCTCCGCAAGCCGCAAATGTTCTTCCCGTTTTTGATGGGTTTCTCTTGAATTTTTTACATCTTGACGAAGCTGCGCGACATTTTTTTCCGCATCAAACAACGCCGCAGCCCGATCTGCCTTTTCCAACTCTTGGCGTTTTTTTTCCACTATCGAAATTTTTTCCTGCAGTTTCGTCAGCTCAGTGGTTGCTTGTTCACTCTCCGCCAACTTTTGCTGTACCAATCGTCCCTTGGTTACTTTCTCCTGGGCGGCTTGTAATTTTTTTTGCAGCACGGAAGCTTGTTCGGTCAAAAAGCTCATTTTTTGCTGATTTTCCACCAGACGCACTTGAAGTTCCGGTTCATTTTGTACATTCGCTTCTTGCAAAATCCAAGAAACTTGCTGTTGTAGTTCTTCAAACCGCTTCTTTAGATTATCCGCTTCATTTTTTAACTTCATTTCGATCATTTGATAAGTTTCGGTTCGGAATAAGGTTTGCATGATCTCCTGGCGTTCAACCGAACCTGCCAACAACAGCCGGCGAAAATCACCTTGCGGCAACAGTACAACCTGTCGAAATTGGTCGCACTTAAATCCAAGCAAAGTGCAAACATATTCGCTAACCCGGGTTGCTCCGGATGCTAAAACCGCTAATTCCTGCCGCTGTTCATCCAGCGAAAATAAGTCTGCCGTTTCTTTTTGAATGGTTGTGCCTTCCCCGCGTTTCTTTCGCACTTCCTGTTCCGGATATCGGCAAACCCGGTAATTACGGTTGCCAATCGCAAAATCAAAGATAATTTCCGTAGATACGGAAGCATCGGCATAATTACTGCGCATCATTTTCCCGCTGCGCAACGCTCCGCTCGTGTCCCCATACAAGGCATAACAAATTGCATCCAACAACGTGGTTTTGCCTGCTCCTGTCGGACCGTGAATCAGAAAAAACTTCCTGTTTTGCAAATATTGAAAATCAATCACTTCTTTTTCCGCATACGGTCCGAAAGCGCTCATCGATAAAAATAATGGCTTCATCGTTTTCCCGCCTCCTGGCTGGCACGAAATACATCTTCAACAACGCGGCAAAAAACCGTATTTTCTTGCGCGGAAAGCGAACGGCCTGTTATCTGTTCAAAAAAAGAACGGAACAATTCTTGTTCAGACAAGGTCCGGTGATCTCCCTCCGGCCCGTCCAACTCTGTGGCCACAGCAATACTCTGTCGGTTCGCTCCCAATATATTCGGATAGATCTGCCGCAGCCGCCCCATCGGATCAAGCACCGGCTGTTCATCCAGTAAATTTGCCATAATATAATCGTCCCGGCCGATAACTTGATTCGGAACAGCCAATAGGTCCTGCATATAGCCTTCAATGCACCGTACATCACGTCGCGGTTTTAGAGTTACAAATTGAGTTTCCGTATTTCCTGTACGATCCATATCAATCAAATATACGCCCTTTTGCTGCCCTGTTTCACTGAAAGAGTATTTCAACAGTGATCCGCTGTAACGGATATTTTCTGTTCCGGCACGCTGCGCTTTGTGCAGATGGCCTAACGCTGTATAATGAAACGGCCGGAAAATATCGTAACTGACGGTCCCACTCCCGCCAACAGTCAACGGCCGCTCTGATTCACTGTCTTCACTTCCGGCAATATAAGCATGGGCAAGCGCAACCGATCGCTGCCCGGGAGGAATAGCCGTAATGGCGCGTTGCACAAGATACTGCATTGCCTGTTCATGGTTCATCATTTCATCTATACCATGAGTTACTTTTACAACGGAAGGTTCCGCATACGTAATCGGCACGAAATGCACCGGCCCAAATTCATCTTCCAGAACAATGGGGAAAACGGTTTTTCCCAGCGAGCCAATAACATGCAAGCCCTGCTTCGCCAAAAGACGGTTGCCAAACCCAACCCGTTCCGGGCTGTCATGATTGCCGGCAATCATGATAACCGGTACCCGCAAATCGATGGTCAGGCGTCCCAGAATTTCATTCAATAGTTCCACCGCCTCCACAGGGGGAACGGCCCGGTCATAAATATCGCCTGCAATAAGGACGGCCTGCGGACAAACATCGGCAACCAAATCCAAAAAATTATGCAACACATAGCTCTGGTCTGCCGTTAAATGCTCACCATAAAATATTCTTCCTAAATGCCAGTCTGATGTATGAATAAAACGCATCATGCGCCCCCTAAAATAAGCGTTGAAAAATATTCAGCCTGTCTCAGTATCGTGAAGATAAAAATTTGCAATTACTAGATTAGCCGGCAAGAGAGAAAAATCCTCCCCCACCGGCTAATTTTCATGTTTCTCGGCAAATTGGAATAATCTTGGCACTCTTTACTTTACCGGTATTTTCAGCGCTTGCCCTATATACACGTCTGCATTGCGATTCAATTGGTTCAATTGCCGAATCTCCATCACGGTTTCCCGAATATCACCACGGCTGCTTGTATAACGCCCTGCAATTCCCCATACCGTATCACCCGGTTGAACGTAAACCACTGCATAAGCAGCACGGCTCGCCTGGTCAGAAGAATGTGCCGATGCAAAACCAAAACATAATACCATTCCCAAAAGTATACCCAGCAGTAAACGCATAATCATCACTCCTGAACGTATGTTTGTATTTATATTATCATAGCACATATGTTCAGTGCAATAGTTTTTGAAACTTTTTTCGAACTTGTGTTTGTTTATTATCTTGTGCTATAATACAAATATGATTGACCACAACTGTGTTTTTGCATTTTTTTCTTCTGCCGTCCAACAGCAGAGGCGTATGCATTGCCAATGAAAATAAAGAGGTGACGAGAAGCGTGAGCAATGAACATTTAACCAGCAAACAACAAGAAATTTTGGATTGCATCAAGCAGCAACTTCGCGTAAAAGGCTACCCGCCATCAGTCAGGGAAATTGGACAAATGGTCGGGCTTAGTTCCAGTTCCACGGTCCATTTTCATCTTGGCAAATTGGAAGCATTAGGCTTGATCCGCCGGGATCCAACAAAACCGCGCGCTATTGAATTGATGGAAGAAGCTCCTTGGCGAAACCAAAAAATGATACCGGTCCCCCTCGTTGGCAGGGTAGCTGCCGGGCAGCCAATCCTCGCCGTCGAAAATATTGAAGAGACTTATCCTTTGCCGGCTGAACTGGTCGATAATGCTGAAAACGTATTTATGCTTACCATCAGCGGCGAAAGCATGATCAACGCCGGTATCCTCGATGGTGACTATGTTGTTGTCAAAGAAGGTTCAACAGCCGAAAACGGCGATATCGTTGTAGCGCTGATCGATAACGAAGAAGCAACGATTAAACGGTTCTTCCGGGAAAAAGGCCGCATCCGCCTTCAGCCGGAAAATGATACAATGGAACCAATCTACGCGGAAAACGTTTCGATTGTCGGCAAGGCAATCGGCCTATTCCGGAAAATGTAACTTCTTGCATTTACATAGAAAATTAACCTCCCGCCAATAGCAGGCAAAAAATTGTTGACATAATTTTATGTTTAATAACAACAAATATCGTAGGTTGTTCAAAAAGGTTAAGATGCTAGGAATGACGAGGCTTGCGATCATACTAAAAACTCCAAAACAAACGGATAATTATCCAAAAGCGGAGGTTAATCGAATTAAATTCGCTCTAAGGGTTCGGAACGATTACAATCCTCCCGAACCCTTAGAGCGAATTTAATTCGAGTCGTACAGCCTGTTATCGAAGTTTTACAGGCTGTTAACGAGATGAGCCGAAGCGTTGGATATTAATTATCCGTTTTATTCGTTTGATGCAGATTGACCTTTTTCAACAGCCTTCGAAACAAAAAAACAGGCGGGTTTATAACCCGCCTGTTTTTTGTGTGTTTCTTTACTTCCCAGCCAATTTTTTGTAACCGGCCAGTCTTTCTTTTGCATCTTTTTCTGTTTTTGCAAACAGTGCCGGAGCATGCTCTGGGAACTGTTTCATCAGAGACGAATAACGAACTTCGCCCATCAGGAATTCTTTGAAATCGGCAGTTGGTTCTTTCGAATCCAACACAAATGCATTTTTATCGGTTCCAACCAACGCCGGATTATAACGGTACATTGCCCAATATCCAGCCTCTACTGCTTTTTTAGCTTCAAGCTGGCTCAAGCCCATTCCGGCTCTCAGACCGTGGTTGATGCAAGGAGCATAAGCGATAATCAAGGACGGTCCCGGATAAGCTTCTGCTTCTGCAATGGCTTTGAGAGTCTGGTTCTTATCCGCGCCCATGCAAATTTGCGCAACATAGACATACCCATAAGTCATTGCCATCATGCCAAGATCTTTTTTCTTCGTTTCTTTTCCGCTAGCGGCAAATTTCGCAATCGCCGCAGTTGGAGTCGATTTGGAAGCTTGACCGCCGGTATTGGAATATACTTCCGTATCAAAAACGAATACGTTAACATCTTCTCCGGAAGCTAAGACATGGTCCAAGCCACCAAATCCGATATCATAGGCCCAGCCGTCGCCGCCAAAAATCCAGTGCGAACGTTTGACCAAAAAGTCTTTATTTTTGTAAATTTCGTTCAGAAGCGCATCTGCGCCCTTTTCTGCTTCAAGCAAAGCGATCAGTTTGTCAGCCCG
>JAGFXW010000347.1 GCA_017861495.1 Bacillota bacterium | reverse complement strand
CCACGATCCTGTTGAAATCGTTTGACCGCTTCCGTAGTTAACGACCCGAAGTCACCGTCAGAGCCGCCAGGATTATAACCCAGGGATGCCAAGCGCGACTGAATGGCAACTACATCTTCCCCAGTATCACCTTCCCGGTACGCTCCTGCTGCGCTGGCGCTGGAAAAAATGCCAAACAGCAAAACAAAAACTACCAAAACCCGAAAAAAGTGCACCTGATGATAAACCCCTCTCTTCAGCCTCCGAGGTTAGCTGCCGGGTTAGGGTTGAGATTCCCCCTATCTTTCTGAGCAAAACGTATCAGAAAAATTTCACCCCCATTGATTGGTTCCCCCGTACTCGAGTTAGATTCGGCTTTATTGGCACTCGACTAGCAATTACAATTCGACCGAAGTGTTTAAATTCCTGCCGAACTAACATTCGGTTTTTCCTTTGAATCTTTTTGCAGTTCATCCCGCACCAGATATAACGGCCTTTGTTTCACCTCATCAAAAATCCGGCCAACATATTCACCAACGATGCCAACCCCTAACAATTGGAGGCCGCCTAAAAATAATATACTGGCCGAGATGGTAGCCCATCCAGGTACAGCATCATTCGTAAAATATTTGATAAATAAAACATGCAACGTCAACCCAAAACTAATTAGACTAAATAAGATCCCAAAATAAAAAGCAAACCGCAGCGGCATTCTTGAATATGCAGTTATCCCATCCAAAGCAAATCGCAGCATTTTTGTCACAGAGTATTTTGATTGCCCGGCATAACGCCGCAGCGCGGTAAATTCCAAAGTAGTTTGCCGGTAACCAATCGCGTCTACCATGCCACGGATAAACCGGGCCCGTTCTTTGAAGCGCCGGAAACTGGCAACCACTTTTTTATCCAAAAGACGAAAATCCGAACCGCCTTCCGTAATATGTACATTGGACATCGCATTAATTAATTTATAAAACATACCGGACGTAAATTTTTTAAAAAATGATATTCCTTCGGTCCGCAACCGCACTGTTTTTACAACTTCATAGCCTTCTTCCCATTTTTTTAAAATGGCCGGCAGAAGCTCCGGTGGATGCTGCATATCGCCATCCATGGTAATCACCGCGTCACCATCGGCATGGTCCAGCCCACAGGTTAAAGCGACCTGATGGCCAAAATTACGAGCCAAAATGAAAGCTCTGACTCTAGGATCTTTTTCAGTTAACCGGTCTAGAATGAGGGGGGTTGCATCGCTGGAACCATCATCCACGAAAATCAATTCAAACCGGTATGGTAAATTCTCCATGTGCCGGCAAACTTCCTGATAAAAAATATCCAGATTATCTTGTTCATTAAACACCGGAACTACAATCGAAATCAATTGCATAATTATTCTCCTTTGACAGACCGCAACCAAAACATTAAACCAGTTCCTAACCGATCTGTTAATTATCAAATTCACATTATATAATATCATAAATAGTATATAAAAATAAATAACGTAAGAAAAGAACTGCGAACTTCAGTCCATTCCCTTACGTCATTACATTAAATAATTTTCCAACCTTCAATATGAAGCGATTTGTACCAGAAAAATTTTCGGAGCACGATTTTTAAATCAAATTGGGTTTCGAAAGGCGACGGAACATATATCGATATTCCGTCGACATGAATGATTGTATAATCCTGCTGATTGTATGGAACGCCCAATCGCACGGATGGACCAAGGTTAATTCGACCTCAACACAGCGCCATCCGCTGCGCTTCAAAAATGTGAATAACGCCGCCCTTTGCACGGATATATTCCACAGCCTTCCGTTCAATAGAAATATCCATTTCGTCTTCACACCCTTATAATTCTCAAAATTGTCCAGATAATCTCTCCGCCAACGCTTTTTGGTCCTGCTGAATATCTTCCATTTGCGCCCCGGCTACTTGCGGAAATGCACAAATTTCAATCGTTTCGAGAACCGGTTTATGATTCTGGTCATAAAAAACCCCGAACCACACCCCGGACGTACCACTCTCCATCCATTCAGCCGGTTCCGCCGTATCTTTTAAGTCGATCCGCACACTGCCTTGTCCCAAAAAATCACGAATCATTTGGCGATCTTCAATGGACAGCGCCATCTTATCCGAAAAAATAGTCCAGTCCTGTCGATGTTGGATAAAATTTGTTAACGCCTGGTTAATTTCTTCCAAGACGGCCTGAGCGGCGGGCGACAAACCTGCAACTGGTTCACTCATGCGGTGTAACCTCCACTTTCCAGGCAGCCAGCAGAGCCAATACTTTGTCAATAACCGTTTTAACAGCCGGAGCTACAACCGGAGTTAAATCCAGACCAACATCAATTACAGCTGGCTGTACGCCCACAACGACACATCCTGAATGCCTAAATCGTGCACGGAAACTTTTTCCCGAAAATACTTTTTGACATTTTCTTTTTCAAACTCATAAATCGAGCCGGGCGGCAAACTACCGTCAATGGCATCAATGATGATTAACTTATCGGTTCCCAAGAGGAAACGCATTAATTCCATTCCCAATGTTCCGCCGTCCAACACTTCGACATTTTCCGGAAAGGCGAAGCGCCGGGTCATTTCTTCAACGACCCGAACGCCAACCCCCTCGTCCTGCAATAATATATTGCCAACGCCTAATACTGTAATCTTGTCTGTCATTTAATATCTCCAATATCTTCTGGTTCTTCATGGAAATACTTCACACCGGAAAACATACTGGAAATTTCACCATTTTTCTCCCTGGCATCTTCCCGCAGCGATAAATAAATATGCGCAATGGCAAAGATAATGAAAATCCAGGCAATATAATGGTGAACCAAATGCACCGTATATTCTCCGCCAAACCA
>JAGFXW010000346.1:2188-4686 GCA_017861495.1 Bacillota bacterium | reverse complement strand
TGTAACAATGATCTCCGCGCTGATTTTATCCCCTTTCGATTATTTGAAAGCGGAATATATCGGCCATATTAAGCATCATACGATCTTCATGGGGCCAATCGAACGGAAAATGATCAATCAAGGCAACGTGGAAGTGACCTCGTATCAATTTTCCCAGACGGATTGGCTGACGGAACATCGGGTCAAGGGGAATGTATTTATTGTCGAAGTTTCTCCGCCGGATGAAGACGGCAATATGAGTTATGGCACCATGGGAACGTTTAACGGCCATGCGGCTGCTAGGTTTGCCAATACGATTATTGTGCAGGTGAACCGGGAGATGCCGTATGTGTACGGAGGCCAAAAATCGTTCATCCATGTGAATGACGTGGATTATATTTGCGAGAAGGATCACAAACTTCCCGAACTGCCCCAGCCGGCGGTCAATGATATTTCGAAGACGATTGCCTCCCATATGGTGGATTATATTGAAAACGGCTCTACGATCCAGATTGGATTGGGCGGTGTGGCGAATGCGGTCGGGTTTTTCCTGGAGCATCACAAGGATCTAGGCATCCATACGGAAATGCTGGTAGATTCCATGGTAACGCTGGTGGAGAAAGGCGTTATCACCGGCGCGCAAAAATCGCTCCATCCTGGTGAGATTACTTGCAGTTTCGGCATCGGGTCGGAAAAATTGTACCGGTTCATGGACAAGAACTCCATGCTTAAAACGTATCCGATTTCGTATATTGCCGATGAAAATGTGATTGCCCAGAATAATAAATTTATCTCGATTAACAATGCGCTGATGTGCGATCTTACCGGACAGGCCTGTTCGGAATCACTTGGCTTTGACCAGTTTAGCGGAACGGGGGGACAGTTGAACTTTGTCCGCGGCGCGGCTATGTCGCCGGGCGGTAAGTCGTTCCTGGCCTTTCAATCGTACGCTGCCTTGAAGGATGGGACGATGACTTCCCGGATCAGCACTGTTTTGCCGCCGGGAGCAGTCGTAACCACCCCGCGGACCGATGTCCAGTTTATTGTTACCGAATATGGCGTAGCAGACTTACGAGGACAAAGTCTTTCCGAACGCGCCAGGGCGCTGATCAAAATTGCCCATCCGCAGTTCCGGGAGGAGTTAACGGCGGATGCCAAAAAGTATGGTCTGCTGACCTAAAAGGCGGTTGCAAAAGGCCATCTGCGTTGGCACGATATAGTGGAAAAGCCCTGTGGGATCTCACCGCGTATGTGTAGCCTCATGGGTTTTGATAAGAAAGAAGAAATAGTAGGGGGAATAGTATGATTGACATGTCGTTAACGGAAGAACAGTTGATTTTGCAGCAGAATATCCGTGAGTTTGTCCAGACGAAAATTACCCCGGCGGTTATCCAGAAATATGACGCGTCAGGAGAATTTCCCTGGGAAATCATCAACGAATTGATTGCCATGGATTTGCACTGCATGCCTATTCCGGAGGAATATGGCGGACCAGGGCTGGATGCCACGACGTGTGCTCTGTTGGCTGAAGAATTAGGCAAGGGATGTGCCGGAGTAGCAACTACAATTGCTGCGAATGGTCTTGCCTGTTATCCGGTTATGATTGCCGGGACGGCGGAACAGAAAAAACTATTCTTCGATATTGTGCTGCAGGGAAAATTGGCTGCTTTTTGCCTGACTGAACCCAATGCAGGTTCGGATGCCGGCGGAGTCATGACGACGGCCGAGCGGGACGGCGATGAATATGTGTTAAATGGCACCAAGTGCTTTATTACGAATGGCGGGGTTGCCGACGTATATACGGTGTTTGCCAACATTGATGTTAAAAAGGGCATCCGGGGCTTGAGCGCGTTCATTGTGGAACGCAGCCGCGAAGGGGTTCGGGTCGGGCAGGAAGAAGATAAAATGGGCATCCGGACTTCGAATACGACGGAGGTCATTTTAAAGAATGTACGGGTTCCTGCCGATCATCTTCTTGGCAAAGAAGGCGGCGGTTTTCGAATTGCGATGCAGACGCTGGACGTTTCCCGGCCGTTGGTAGGGGCAATTTCCGTTGGGCTGGCCCAAGCGGCTCTGGACCGGGCGGCAGATTATGCGAAAGAGCGGCGGCAGTTCGGCAAACCGATTGCTTCGCTGCAGGCTGTGCAGTTCATGCTGGCCGATATGGCCATTCAAATTGAAGCGGCCCGCAGTATGGTGTATCGCGCCTGCTGGCTGGTTGACTCCAAACAGCCGCATAGTAAGGAAGCCGCGATCGCCAAAGTCTTTGCCTCCGATGTGGCAATGCGCGTCACTACCGATGCGGTGCAGGTTTTTGGCGGCTATGGTTACAGCCGGCAATATCCGGTCGAAAAATTAATGCGGGATGCGAAAATCATGCAAATCTTTGAAGGGACGAACCAGATTCAACGGGTCGTTATTGCCGGACAGATTTTGCGGTAAATGCAGACTTGCTTTAGGTCGCGTTTATGCTAAATAATTTTTATGAAATACACCAAGAAGCGCTGTTTGTCGTGCAG
>JAGFXW010000346.1:0-2164 GCA_017861495.1 Bacillota bacterium | reverse complement strand
CTGTTTGTCGTGCAGACAAACAGCGCTTCTTGGTGTATTATTTGTAATTATAAGCATAAGCAATGTAAGGAGAGAACTAGATGTTGATAGAGTTTGATGGAAAAAAACCATTGGTGGATCCGAAAACGTTTGTTGCCGAAGGAGCGAGGGTGATTGGCTCCGTGACCATGAAGGAATTCAGCAGTGTTTGGTTTAACGCGGTGGTCCGCGGCGATGTGAACGGTATTGAAATCGGCCGTTACACGAATATCCAGGATAACTGCGTAATCCATGTGGCGGGAGCCTATCCGACGATTGTTGGTGATTTTGTCACGGTCGGACATAATGTGGTTTTGCATGGCTGCATCGTGGAAGACCATTGTTTGATTGCCATGGGTGCTGTGGTCCTCAATGGCGCGGTCATCGGCCGGGGCAGCATCGTAGCCGCCGGCGCCGTGGTCAAAGAGCGGCAGGTGGTTCCGCCTTATTCGATGGTTGTGGGAATTCCTGCGAAGGTCGTAAAAACGATCCCTGACAAGTGGAAGGAGCTCCATACCCAGGCGGTGGGCTACAAAATGTTGTGGACGGAGCGGTATAATATCATGCCGGACGCCGGTGGTGAACGGAACGATACGGACCAGGGCGTATAACGGGTCATTTGTTGGCGGCTGTATTCGGCCTGTCTACCTTACCCCGGGCCAGGGAGGCGAACATGCCGACCGTGCAGATCAGTGAAAAAACAATGAAGGCGTCATGGGCGCTGGTTACGAGGGTTTGGCCGTCATTCGCCTGCAAGACGGCGTTGCCGCTGGTGTAAACGGACAGGAGGAGGGTAATGATTGCCATGCTGATCGCTTGTCCGGTAAGCCGCATGGTTCCCAATGTTGAGGCTGCCACGCTGTAGTATTGTTTGTCGACGGAACCCATAATGGCGTTGTTGTTGGGCGAGGCGAATAAAGCAAACCCTACCCCGATTAGCGTCAAGTTCGTGATAATCATCCATATGGGCGTGTCGGCGGTAATAAAAATGAATAAAAACAAGCCCAGTGTGCTGAAGCCCATGCCGCAGGAGGCGACGACGCGGGGCTCGATCCGGTCGGACAGCGTGCCGGCAAACGGAGAACAGACCGCCATGAGCAGCGGTTGTGACAGCATGATCAAGCCGGCCATTTGCGAGTTATACCCCATGACAACCTGTAAATACAAGGAAATAATGAAGCTGACTGCAAAGGTGGCAGAGTAATTGATCATTGCCGCCAGATTGGAGAAGGCGAAAACCCGGTTGTTCCGAAACAGGCTGACCCGAAAAATCGGGAAGCGGAGCCTGGATTCATAATAGATAAAGAGCAGCAATAAGGCTAGGCCGGCTGCCAACAATACCCTGGCTGTAATGTTTCTGGAAATGGAAGAAAGACCGTATAAAATGGTGGGGATGGTTATGATGTACAACAGGCTGCCGATGATGTCGAATTTATCGCCTTTGGCATCAGCCCATTCGCCTTTTAACCGCCAGGCCGCCAGCAGGGCGCTGCAGCCGGCGATGAACGCGGTAAAGAAGAAGATGCTGCGCCAGCCGAACTGGTGGGTCATAAAACCGCCTAATACCGGGCCTAATGACAGGCCGATATAGGTAGCTGCGGCGGTAAGGCCCATCGCGTGGCCGCGCCGGTGCGGCGGGAAGACGGAAGTCAAAATGGCGATGCCGGTGCTGAAGATCATGGTGCTGATTGCACCGTGGCAGGTGCGGAACACGATCAGCGAAGAAATGGACCAGGACATGCCGGATAACAGGGAACAGAGGGAAAATAAACTGAGTCCGGTAATAAGCACTTTTTTTCGGCCGATGATATCGGCTATTTTACCGACCGGCAGCAGAAATGCGGCGGAAGCGAGCAAATAACTGGTGACCATCCAACTGAGCAGCAAGGGGCTGCTGTCAAATTCGGAGCCAATCGCCGGAATGGCCAGATTGGTTGCGCTGCCCATAAACGGCGCTAAAAAAGAAGTTGCCATAACAACCAGCAATACGGCATTTTCTAGTGTAAGTGTAAGATTCATAAAGGACTCCTTACCTTGGATTGCAATCATATCTTTTATCTCGTTAACAGCCTGTAATACCCACAGGGCACAGGGACCCCGCCCTCTTAGGTCGGGGATCAACAGGCTATAACACTCGAAACCCTAA
>JAGFXW010000019.1 GCA_017861495.1 Bacillota bacterium | reverse complement strand
GCGAAGTTATTACCATTGGGGATCCAAGTACATACAAATAAATTTTGGTTGCCTTGGACGTCGGTTTGTTATTTTGAGGCAAAATAGTGAGGTGAAGTCATGACGCTAAAAACACGGCTTGATACCTTGGAAAGTAAAATATCCCGGGGGAAATGGGAACTAATATTAGTCGGTTGGCCAGGGACAAATATCTATCCGGCCACAGGTGAAGAACTTAAAGAAGCACGGAAAACGGGAAAATGCTTAATATTACGCGAAACATTGTCGGAGTATGCGAAGCGTATGTTAGAGAAGTGAGCTTTCGCTAGTGCTTTGAAAAAGATGTAAATAAGATTAAAAAAGAAAGAAGGAACGATTACCATGAAAACCAAAGCTTATGGATGCTGTTATAAAAACGAACCGGTTAACACGTTGATTTTTGTAAACATAGTCGCTAAAGGAGGGACGGACGAATGACACAATGGCTAAGAAATCCTAACAGCCAAACGAACGACGCCGGGTATGCGGTTGGTGCCCTGATCGGCGGGGCGATTGGCAATAACCAACGCCTAATTGACTTGAAGCGTACCGCCGCTGATGCCGAAGCCTATAAAGCGAATGCAACCAATGGAATAGTGAACGAACAGGATAAAGTCGATGCTTTAAATCAATTGTTGGCGGGATCGGGGGTTTCCTCCGATGTGGTTGGACAAAAGACGGATGCTCTTATCTTGAAAAATAAGCAAACCTGGGAAGGATTAGAGCAGCAGAAAAACGGCCTCGATGATAAAGGCCAGGCCGCCATTACCGCACAGCAGAAGAAAATCGAGGCGCAAAGCGATTATCTGCGGTCCATGTTCCCGTCTCTTAATGGTTCGTATAGGAAAGATGCAAGCGCGGCTGATGCGCTTGCTGCCTCGAAACAGCAGAGCTTCATGCAACAGCAACCGGTAACCACTCAACAACAGCAATTGGCGAATACCGTACTGCCGACTAGCGGCGTACAAGCGCCAACGTCAGCCGATATAGGAGTACCGCAAGCAGCGCAGCCTAACATAACACAGCTTGCCTTAGCGCGGCAAACGTCCAATCCTGATTACACGTTGACGGTAGATCGTCTGGTCCAACAGTTAGGTGGCAATCAGTCGGTAGATGATCGGGCGGCAGCATTAGCCAAAGCGAAAGCATCCGCAGGCTTCGATCCTGCTTCCTATACCAACAACTTGAAACTGCAATTACTGAAAAACGGCCACGCTTCTGCCAACGTCGAGGAAGTCATGCAGGGACAAGACGCTTGGGCGAAACAACAGTACAACCAAGCGAATGTTCAACCGCTGCAACTGGCAATGCAAAAAGCGATCGCTGGCGGCGATATGCAAACCGCGTATGCGTTGGCTTCTCGTATTGACCAATTAAACGGTGGCAAGCAAATGACTTCCCTGTTAAGTGGCGCTACGCCGAATTATGAGGTCAATACTACTGACCAAGGCAATCAAAAGACGGTAACGATGTATAACACGAAAACCGGTCAAGGACAATCGGTTGCAATGCCTGTTGGCTATAAACCTGATACGGTTCTTACCACTCAGACGCAGAAAGAAATTGCCACGAACCACGATAATACGTCAATGCGGAATACGGATGTGAATAACGCCGGACAAAATTGGCGGGCGCAACTATCAACCAATACGCAGAAAGAACTACAACAAGTGAAAGATAAAAACGGTGCCGACGGAAACGGAAAGTTGTCTTTATCGGCAGCAAACGATATATCCGACGCCTACTTAACATTTGAAAGAAGCCGTCAAGACGCGAAGGATACGCGGGTCAATCCTTATGCTGTATATCTACCGCAGGCTATGGAAACGCTATATGCTGCAATGGGTGGCCAAGGACAAACCAAAAGCAACAAAATTACTGATGCTGAATACGATGCTTTATACAACAAACTTGTCGCTGGCGGTTTTAATGGTGCAAAGCCAATGACGTCGGCAGAAGCTCAAGCGTATATTCAAAATAAGTATTGGAAATAGAGGAAAGGTAATTAAAACTATACCCTCGATTGAAACTAGGGCATTAACCACCCAAGGGTACGAACATTCTTTGTATCCTTGGGTTTTCTAATATCGTTTTGCAATCTGTTAAGCGCATCCTCACTTGCGGCTGCGGTAATTTACTAGGTAGTGAAGAGCAAAAAGTGGAAGCTCAATTGAATTGGTACCCGAGTTTCAATTAATGGTGCAGGGGGTTCTGCAAGGAAGACCTCAATGCAAGGCATGATTAAAACAGGTTGTCGATGATTTTCTTTACCAGGTAAACGATGCTTTGCTGCAATATTACGCGCCAGATGTTTTTCATTGTTGATTTCACCTCCAGTAACTCATTACCTGGAAGCGAACGTCTTTTATGGTCTCGCGAAAAAAATCATAAAACTTGCAAACACATCACTATGGAGGCTACAATTCACTTTAATGATTTCGCGAAAGGTTTAATGTTATGGGCGGTGCAGGTTCGTGATACTGGAAGCTTGTTAATTGCAAAAACCTTGTTGAATATGCGTTGAAAGTAAATATAAGTATCTGGCAATGAGTAAAGAAATTGGCTGTCGGCTCTGTATTCTTATACGAGTGGATCGATGAAAATGGCTTTTCTTGTGGCTATGCGACAGTTACGGCTTATGGGTTTAGCGTTGAAATTTCTTACCAGCATAATCATGAGGCGGTTAATCTCTTGATAGCTATTGAGTGGGTAAAATGTTTGCGATTTTACTGAGCCCTTTTTATCTGTCCCGCTTGTGGGCGCCGGGTACGTGATCTATATTTGGAAGAGTGTTATTTGGCTTGCCGCACTGCAATAAATTGGCATACAAGAGCCAACGATCCGGATTGAAAGATTAGGTTTTCACAAAATCAATACAAAAAAACAGCGGGCTACTCTGATAAAGAGGCTCGCTGTTTAATGGTTATAAACACCTATTTAATAAATAATTCAGTGAACTTATTTGCATTCTCCCCATTGTATATACAATTACGTATTATTCTGTTCACGTTCAATAACTATAATTAACGCTTGTTGTGCAACCATGTCCACGGGAGACTTCGGTTTAAAACCTACCCATGTTGGATTCGATATTTCTTTATTAAGAACACTTGCATTATTCCTATCATAAATAACGGCCTTAAGTTTCATGTGTGTCCAATTGCTGACCCTGATTTTTTCATGGGAAACAGTGTAATTCATGTTATATACCAAATTAACCGTTTCGTCATCAGGATTTGGCGTCATATTATTTAACAAATCTTCAAGCCCTGCTGTCGTGTGTTCATTTTTAAACCAAACATCTAAATATAACCCTTGCTCATCCATCATCGGTTTGACAGATTGTTTTTCAACGTAATAAACTCCAAACTTGTCTTCTCCTGCCTTTATCCAGCGTTCATCTTCTGCTGAAACACAAGGCATTGTAATAATGATAAATGCTACTAGAGCAGTTAATACAATAGTTTTCAATACACCATTTACAGAACCGAACAATAGCAAAAATTTCTTTCCACAATAGCTACAATATTGCATCTAATCACTCCTCAACCTCTTCTTTCTCCCCTTCTTTCTTTGACATGTACCAAATGATTATGGTTAAGCAAATGCTTGCGGGGATAGCGAAAGTTAGTCCGCCAACTAATCCGGCCACAGTACAAAACAAAAAACTACCCCAAGAAACAAAATTAGACTTCTTAAGACCAGCCTTCCTTTGGTGACTAAGAAAAAAAGGAATAATTCCACAAACCGCTCCAGAAAGTAAGCCACCACCGATATGTTCTATATAACGATGAGCAACAGGGTCATTATAATATGATTTTGCAAGTCCTTTTCCAGTCGCTATGGCAATTACAAATCCAACAATGGACAATCCGCCGGTGCTCGAAGAACTGTCTTTAGTTTCTTTGTTATTGCACGTATTTTCGCTGCCATTCGTAGTTTCTAATACCACAGTTTCTTTTTTACAATTTATGTCTGACAGACAATCTTCATGTTCGAAGATTATTTTTTGTCCACAGTGCTTGCAGTATACTGCGCTCGCTGTGATTTGTTTGCCACATTTTTCGCAATACATTTAGCATCCCCCCATTGAATTATTTTATTATCGCAAATGTTTGAAGTATATTATCAACCAATTTTCTAGCAGGTTCATCATTCTGACCATATTTAGCCATAACCATCCATAGCGAGAGGCCATCTGTTACAAAAAGAGTTTGTTGCTCAATTGGTATTTTGTTTTTATTGTCATAATACAATTGTTTTGTTAAAACACCAAATTCTGGTGATTTATTATTGCCAGAAATAACAGTAACTACAGTGGGGGTCCTAGTACTTGAAAAATTGCTTATACTGCTATTTTTCGCCATACCATTGACAGCTCCATCAACGGCACCTTCCAGACTGGGCTTCCATTCTCTAGGAAGTACTTTTTCATTGTAACAACAGTTTGTGATTTGAACAGCCATTATTTTGTTAAAACCCTCATAAGCCTCTTGTCCTAATATATACTTTCGAATACTCTCTGGCATGTCTGGTTCCTTTACTGTGTTTAGTTCAAATGGTACGCTTATTTTAATTTTAGAATCAAAGTTCCCCAATTTCACTTCATGTAGAGGTGGCTTCTGTTCTGCATGTAAACCAATAATTCCACCACCACACCCACTTATAACAAATATCACAGAAAAGAGAAGCATACACCATATTTTTTTGGTACTTTGGATAATCATAATATCCCTCCTTCTATCATTGGAAATAATACCTAAAATAATCAATCACCCTTTATTTTAGTAAAATAATAAAACCACGCCAGCAATAGCAGTGTGGTTTTTGTTTTCTATGTATAGGCTGTGATTGCAAAAGCCGGAAGACATACGGCATAAGCGCTTCTATTTTTCATTCTATTAAAACTTGCAAAATCCTTTTAACTTCCTGTTATTGTTATTATTCTTAGTAATTTATATAATTAAATATAGCTATTGACAATTAAATATAGTTAAATATATAATAAAACAAAAAAAGGAGGTGTATAATTTGACGTTGGAACCTGTTTACTCTCCAAAAGAGCTAGCGGAATTATTAAAAGTATCAGAGCAGGTAATCGCGGATGAACTAAAAACAGGAAGATTAATTGGGTTTAAGGTTGGTCGCCAATGGCGAATTACAGAAGGCAGCGTAAAGGATTATATTAAGGTAAACACCGGAAAGCCGCCAGAAGAAATGCGCCAGAATGGCAGCTGATTTGTTTTCGGGCATTTGGAAAATGAAAAGGAAGCTGCACCCCATCTCTCGCAAAGACGGTGCAACTTCCTCACAGAACAACCTCCGAAAAGGATTGTCTTGATAAGTATAACATATCGACATCCTTTCGGAAGCAAAAACCAAAAGGAGATGGAAATATGTCATTTCGTAATAACTTAAGAATGGAAATAAATAAGCGTGGCTGGACGATTAATGACCTTGCAGCTAAAGCCGGATTACCGGCCCGAACGGTCAAAAGTTGGATTTCTGGGAGAAATGAACCTACACTACAGCGAGCAATGAAAGTTTCTAATGCTTTGGGCATACGATTGGTCTGTTTATTAGGCGATAAATAAGTATAAGGCCCGCCTTCCCTACATAGTTGTTTCTTTCTTTATTTGAAAGATTAATCGCGACTAATAGGGGGGGCGGGCTATTTACTGTCAATAAAGAAAAAAAGCTCTGCCTGGTACCAGTCCATAGGGCTACAATTGCCCAAGGAGGGGACCGCGAAACAGAGCTTTCTTAATTTGATTATAATAGATAGGAAGCAGAAAAACAATTTATTGCAAAGGAAGGTCGTGAGGCGAATGATCTTTGAAACGGTAAAAGTCTTTTCGGAACGGGTTGGGTTGCCGGAAGATTTACTGCGAAAAATGATCCGGCAGGGACAAATCCCGCATGTGCGAACTGGAGCACGTCATGTTCGAGTACATGTGGAAGCAGGGCTAGAGGCGCTGAAAAAATATGCGGAACAGTCGGCAGAGGAAATTGCCGCGAGATTGCCGGTCCCGATGAAAATCGTCAAATCAAAACAAGAAGCCGATCCGGCCAGAAAGAAAAAAGGAGGAAGGCCACCAGACAGCGTAAGGCTGGCCAAAAAACTTGCATTAAAAGAGGCAAGCATGAAAGAAAAAGAATAATTAGAAGATGCGGTGGGCTTATGCCTGCCGCTTTATTTTTTTGCATTATTACATTATGTAAACTGTACCTTGAATTGTCCCTTATGCCTTACAAATGTCCCTTGCTGAATTCCAATTAATTACAGTTAAAACAAAGATAAATCCAGTAAAAACAAAGGTTTGTAAGTTAACATAAATAAACACAAATGAGCTGTTTCTGACTCTTAATCAGAGGGTTCGGGGTTCGAGTCCCCGGTGGGTCACCAGAAAAATCAAGGCTTCGCAGCGATGCGGGGCTTTTTATTATGTTGACTAGTGATAGTGATAGTGCTAGTAACAGTCATTTAAAAATGAATGCAATTTATCATCAAGAGAAACAAAGGAGCATATCAAAAAACAAATACGTCGGACCCTTTATAACTGCCTGCTACAGCCTTATTTATTATGCGTAATACTTTTTCTCGATCAAACCAATAATGATAACTTGATAAGTTAAGCTGTATTTTCCTTTCGAAAAATTTGATTAAAGCTTGGATAGAGGAATTTCGCCGTTTTTAAGCCTTGTAATTTCATCAACAGCTCCGACGCCCATGCGAATTAGCGCATCTGCGGTGTTTGCACCGTTATGAGGTGTTGCAATAAAATTGTCACAGGTTAATAGTGGGTGATTTTTAAGGCCAACGGCTTGAAGCCTTATGCCTATCTAAAGTTCATCTTCCAGGACCTGCCTGGCGTTCAGTTCGGACAATATCCTGAGTTTCTCGAAGATTATCTTCCTTGGAACCCAAGAATTCAAACAATCTGCAAAGAGGGCAAAACTTGAGTATGAGTATACTTAAGTTTTGCCCTCTTCATATCCATCCTCTTGTTAATCGCTTACAAATTATCTTCTAGTAGAGTTTATAGTATTTCGATCGTTGAAGTGTTGGCAAATTCTTTCTGCACCAGAAGCTTAAGATAATGGTCGAAAATTTTTAGTGCTTGCACTGTGCTTGATTTAGGATATTTATGTTTCAGTATGTAACATATGCGCTCAGGCGGCGGTTCGGTTAAATAGAATATGGAAAAAATCCCTTTTGAGCGAGCTGCTTTTGCAACTGATAAGGGCACTATGGACCACTGTTCCGTCTTTTTTAACATTGCCAGGATCAGTTGCACCGTATCCACCTTTGTTTGGCCTGGACTCGCAGTTAGCCACCAATGATCATGCCACAACTGATAACCAGGATTCCAACTAACATGCAGTTCATCTTCAGGATTTAATTCGGTTGGATGAATAAAACCAGCTTCTGTTTGGTATGATATTGCAGGACGTAATACTACCATTGGTTCAGTATAGCATTTTTCTACGATGACGTTTGGATGAGTCCTGTCTAGTAGAGAAAAAGCGACATCCACATTTCTTCGTTCTACGTCTTCATATAGAGCAGGTGAATGGGAAGTGATTATTTTTAAACTTAATTTAGGTTCGTGCTGACTTAATGCAAAATACAACGCAGGAAATATGGAATTAATTATACTATCCAATGTGCCAATTGACAGGGCAAGTTTGGGTTTGCCTTGCATTAGAAGCTGCGTTTCTTGCCAAAGAGAATTCCACTGCTCTGCCATATCAACAAATTCCTCACCGGCAGGGGTTAAACGGATCGATTTCCACCCTTTCCCTCTCTCAAACAAGGCGGTTCCTAATTCCTGTTCCAGCATTTTCAATCGTTTGCTTGTCGTTGATTGCGCTAAATTCAGCATTTTAGCCGCCTGGGTAATATTTTGCGTTCGCACTACAGCCAAAAATGCTTCTATTCCTAGTGCATACATGATTTTCCCTCCCAAAGATAATTATCGAAATCGTGATTAGTAATAGCGAAATTAGTCGTTTTACTTTAATAATAATATACTATAAACTTCTAAATAGATAAACAATTTTGTTAATTCGCGGATTTTCAAATAATTATCTTATCGTGCACAATAGGATAATTTCTCTTTCACAGAACTAATTGATTAACGTATGGGGGCATAAAAATGAAAAATCCAGGCTGTAAAATTGTGAGAGATTTTGTAAGACCAGATAAAAAATTGATACAATTATTCAAAGATCTACCGGTTGCCAATATCGATGATTGCATGAGCCGCACGGCAGCAGTCGATCCTATGATAAAACCGATGAACAAGACAACCCTGTTGGGACCTGCGTTTACGGTAAAGGTTCCTGAAGGAGACAACCTGATGTTTCACAAAGCAATGGACCTAGCTCAACCTGGCGATGTGATTGTCATTGATGCCGGCGGCGATATTAAGCGCGCTATCTTCGGTGAATTGATGATTACCTATTGCCAAAGCAGAGGCATAGCCGGTGTAATCGTTGATGGCAGCGTTCGTGATGCTGATGCTTTGGCAGAGATGGACATTGCGGTATACGCTAAAGGAGTTACGCCAAATGGGCCGTATAAAAATGGTCCAGGAGAAATTAATACCCCTATTTCGTTTGGCGGCAGAGCAGTATGCCCAGGAGATATTGTCGTTGGCGATGGTGATGGAATTGTCGTTATAAAACCGGAAGAAGCAAGATACATCGCCGAACAAACTCGAAAAGTCAGTGAAAAAGAACAGGGTATTATGGACGGAATTGTAAATAAAGGAACCTATATTCGGTCGTGGGTGGATGAAAAACTCAAGGAAATTGGCTGCGAAATTGTCTAGAAGTTGTAATAATTTCGGGATAATCCAATAGACATCCTGACATTAGGGGAGGAATTAGCATGAAATTAGGATTTATTGGTTTTGGGGAAGTGGCTTTTGAAATATCGCGGGGCTTGAAGATGGAAGGGCTGCAAGGAATAGTAGCCTTTGATCCGATGAAGGATGATCCAAAATATGGACCATTAGTGCAGGAAAGAGCGGCTGTAGCGGCAGTATCGCTTTTAAGCGAACCGGGTGATGTGGTGAAAGCAACGGACGTAATTATCTCGGCTGTTCCGGGCGCTTACGCTTTACAGACAGCAGAAGGGATTGCAGCCGAGCTCAATCAGCAAAAAATTTATGCCGATGTCTCTACTTCGTCACCTACGACAAAACAAAAAATCGCGGAGCTCATCGCACTCACCGGCGCAGGCTTCGTGGATGGGGCATTGATGGGAAGACTGACCGTAGAGCAACACAAAGTACCTACTTTGGTCAGTGGCAACGGCGCAAGCAAATTTATTGATTTGATGACACCTTATCATATGTCTCTGAAAAAAGTGAGTGACAAGGCTGGCGATGCCATTGCCATAAAACTCGTGCGCAGCATCTATATGAAAGGAATTGCGTCTTTGCAAGCGGAGATGCTGGAGGCAGCGACAAAATTGCAGGTGGAAGACCTGGTGCTCGCTTCCATTTCCAACACCATGGATGCAGCGCCTTTCGTCAAAACGATGAATATGTTGGTCACAGCCGGCGCAATCCATGCGGAGCGGCAGTCGCACGAGATGAAAGACTGTATGGTTATGCTCCGGGATCTAGGTATTGCGCCCATCATGACCGAAGCCACCATGCTGCACCTGAAATATTTGGCGGAGAAAAACTTGAAAGATAAATTTCACGGCGAGATCCCTGACAAATGGGAAGCTGTGACCCAAGCCCTAGCGGAATAAAACAACTTCTCTGGCTGGAACAAGAAAGATGAAGGGGTGATTAAACATGGCAAACACGATCCAAGATGCAGCTACCTTTGAAAAAAGTACGATGACCAAAGTAAAAAACCGCTTAATACCTTTTCTAGTATTATTGTATTTCTTTGCAATGTTGGATAGAGTTAATGTTGGTTATGCTGCTCTTACAATGAATAAGGAGTTGGGAATTTCAGCAGCACAATACGGCCTAGTGGCAGGTATCTTTTTCATCGGGTATTTTTTATTTGAGGTTCCCAGTAATTTGATCATGTCCAAGGTAGGGGCCCGTAAGTGGATCGGCCGGATCCTCATTACCTGGGGATTTGCTTCTGCGGCGTGTGGCTTAATTCAAAATGAAATGCAGCTGTATATTGCACGATTCATTCTCGGCGTCATGGAAGCCGGATTCTTTCCGGGTATCATGTTGTATATGACCTACTGGTTTCCGGCGAAAGAGCGTGCCCAAGTAGTTGCGTTATTCATGTTGGCACTGCCCATTTCGTCAATTATCGGTTCGCCGGTTTCAGGGTTAGTTCTGGATTATGTCAATTGGTTGGGAATCTCCAGTTGGCGCTGGTTGTTTATCCTGGAAGGACTGCCTACTTGTATTCTGGGTATCATTACGTTTACGAGCCTTCCTGACAGACCTCGTGATGCAAAATTCCTTTCCGAGCAAGAAAAAACCTGGCTAGAAGACAAAATTGCAATTGAGCATAAGGAAATTGAGAGCAAACATAAGCATTCGATGTGGAGCGCTTTAACAGGAAAAACTGTTTGGGCATTGGCCATCATATACTTCAGTAAAACATTGGCGGTTTACGGCGTGAGTTTCTTTGCACCGACGCTGCTCAAAGGTCTGAAGGCCGGTTTGTCCAACTTCGAAGTCGGCTTGCTGAACGCGGTACCCTTTATTTTTGCAGCCTGCTTCATGGTTTGGTGGAGTAATCATTCGGATAAGACAGGTGAACGCCGCTGGCATGTGACCATTTCCGTATTGATCTGTGCCATAGGCCTAATTGGCTTAGCAGTAATCAAAACTCCAGTGCTTGCAGTGGTTTTCCTCACCATCGTTTATTGCGGTTCCTACAGCATCTACGGATCCTTTTGGGCTTTGACGGGCACGGTGTATGCAGGGAAACAGGCAGCAGTGGCTATGGCAGCGATCAATTCCATTGCAAATCTAGGCGGATTTATCGGTCCCGTTGGGATCGGGGCAATAAAAACGGTCGCCGGTGGTAATGCCTATGCTGGGTTTTATTTTATTGCCGCATTCCTGATCGTTTCTGCAGGAATTACAATTTCTCTCAAAGCCGCAAAAACAGCCGACGAATTGATCGCGGAAAGTAGCAGAAAAGTAAGGTAAAAGTAGCGGAGGAGAAAATTATGAAAACTACAAAATATCGTTATATTATCATATTTATGGTGTTGCTAATCATGATTACTAACTATATCGACAGGGGAGCCCTAGCGTATGCGCAGAAAGATATTATTAAAGAATTTGGCTTCACAGCTGCCCAATGGGGAAGTATCCACGGCTTTTTTGGGTATGGTTACATTTTTGGCGGCCTATTTGGCGGCGCATTAGCCGATAGAAAGGGACCCAGGTATGTTTGGCTTCTGTTTGTTACGCTGTGGTCAATTTGTGTGGCTTTGACCGCTTTCGCCGGCAATATTGGCATGGCCTTCTTTGGCGGTTCTGCCATGGCTGGATTCTTCGTTGTCCGTGTACTGTTTGGTTTTGCAGAAGGTCCTTCCTTCGTTACCATGAGCAGAACGTTGGCTAATTGGGTGGCTCCTAAAGAGCGTACATTTACATCTTCCATCACCTTGATCGGGACACCGTTAGGATCTGTAATCACGGCTCCGGTTGCTGTATTCTTGTTGTCGATAAGCGATTGGCGGACATTGTTGATTGTATTGGGTGGAATAGGGATTGCCTGGGCCCTTATTTTCTCGCGAATCTTTACTAACTTACCAGAAGAGCATCCAAAAGTATCCAAAGAAGAGTTGGCTGAGATCAGAAGCGGCGGCGCTGCAGCCTTGCAGGTTAAAGATGCAGCCATTGAAATTCGCGACGGGCATTGGTATGATTTCTTTAAGAATCCTTCTTATCTATTGAATACCGTTGGCTTCTTCGGCATTAGTTACATTATATTCATGTTATTGGCCTGGACCCCTAAATATTTGCAAGATGTGTACAATATGAGTTTAACTTCCTTATCGTATCTGGGAATGGTCCCCTGGATTGGCCCGATATTGACCACACCTCTCGGGGGTAAAATCGCGGATATGATTTATGCGCGGACTGGTAATTTAAGAATTGCCAGAAACAGTGTGGCTATGGTTTCCCTCTCGTTGTCCGGGTTATGTTTCTTGCTTATACCCCAAATGAGCACCATGACTGGGGTTCTTACCATGATGGCGCTTGGCAATTCAGCGGCGTTAATGTCAAATTCGATTTATTGGAGCAATTTGATCGATATTGATCCGTCAAGAACAGGTACTTTCGGCGGGATCATGCATTTCTTAGGGCAAATAGCAGCTATGGCAGCACCTACTGTAACGGGTTTGCTAGTTACCGGTTATGGTTATAACGCAGCTTTTGCGGCAGCCGGGGTGATTTGTTTGGCAGGAGTGGTGTGCTCCTATTTCGTTAGATTTGATAGAGCGCGCACGGTGTAAGCAAAATAATCAAACGGTTTTGAATCATTAAAGAAAGCGACGCAACCTGTCGCCGTGCCGGCAGATTGCGTCGCGAAGCTGTTCGACGGCTGTAACGGCCAAGAAGCCTTTCTGTGATATAATTCTATGTAACTTGTCGGCACATTGACAATCTAGATCTTGAGCAATGAATTTGAAGTTCATCTTTAGGGAATGAAACCTAGTGTAGGAGCACGATTGATGTTTCTGCCGGATAGACAGATAAGGGGGAATAATTGTGTATAATTTGATTATTGAAAATGGATACGTTGTAGATCCGTCAGCAAATTTTGCAGGAAAAAAGACAATTGCCATCAAAAACGATCGAATAGTTCCTTATGATGAAACGATTGCTGCCAAGCAAAAAATTAATGCTGATGGTTGCTATGTATTCCCCGGGTTTATTGATTTTCATACACATATTTATGAAGGCAGTGCATTTGCAGTGAAGCCGGAGTTGCTGTTCCCCTATGGAATTACGGCAGTAGTAGATGCAGGGTCTACTGGGGCTATAAACTTTGAAGACTTTTATCGCAATACGATACAAAAAAGTATGGTGAAGATAAAAGCATATTTGAATATTTCCTCCATCGGCCAGCTTGGCGGTGGGATTGAAGAATCGCTAGATCCCGCATTATTTGATGAAGCTAAAATAACTTATTTAATAGATAGGTATCGCGATATTATCTTAGGCATTAAAATTAGATGCAGTGAACACTTAGTGGAAGAACATGGAATGGTGCCGATGCAAAAGACATTGGAATTGGCAAGAAAATCGAATGTTCCCGTGTGCGTCCATACAACCAATCCACCCGTAGATGCGGCGGACCTCGTTTCCATGTTGGATAAGGATGATGTTTACTGTCATATATTTCAAGGTGTAGGTTCCACTATGATAGGCAAAAATAACGCTGTAAAACCTGAATTTTGGGAAGCTAAAAAACGGGGTGTAGTTTTTGATGCAGCGAATGGCCGAATGAATTTTGATTATAATGTAGCGATACCTGCGTTGAAAGAAAATTTTTTCCCCGATATCATTAGCACTGATTTAACTAAGTTGAGTTTTAATACACCAGGAATTTCACCAGTGAAAAACTTATCGTTCATCATGTCGAAATACTTAAGCTTAGGAATGACGGTAGAAGCTATCGTCCGGGCAGTCACTGCAACCCCGGCCAAATTAATGGGGATGGAAAAAGAAATCGGAACAGTACAGGACGGGGCTGTAGCAGATTTGTGTATATGTAAAATCGAAGATCATGCTGCTGAGTTTATTGATTCGAAAGGCGAAAGCAGGAAGGGCGATAAACTCTTTGTTCCCAAGGCAACCATTGCTAATGGAGAGATCGTGTATTGCGGTAAAGACTTGTAAATTTAATGGATTACCGTGAAAAATAAACTATAGCGAGGTATTTTGGGGTCATGTAAGAAGGCGTCGTACCCCGTTTGATGGACAGTATAAACACATGGTAAATCTAATATGATGGTACAATTTAAAAACATATTAGTGGCACTATTGGTGACAGGGATTAAAAAAGTGTCACCACCTTTGCCAAACTAATGCCAAGAAAAAATGCGAACAGCCTGATGGTTGCAACGTTTCACAAGGTAACATAAATATTTGCAAATGACTTTTATCTGACTCGTAATCAGAGGGTTCGGGGTTCAAGTCCCCGGTGGGTCACCAGAAAAATCACGGCTCCGAAGCAATGCTTCGGAGTTTTTTATAAGCCACCTGAATAGTAAAGAGGGCTGCCGCTAGCGATACAATGATCGCTGTCGGCAACCCTCTTTACTATTATCACAGATTGAGAAATGTATCCACCATTGCGGCAAAGTACAGGAGTGTCCGGTCTTGAGAATTTGAAAAATCTTTTTCAGTTATCTCAGTACATTTTTTCAAACGATATTTTAACGTATTGCGATGGATATGTAGTTTATCAGCCACAGCCACGTTGTCCGCGTTTTCTTCCAAAAACGTTTTTAGTGTCGGTACCAGGTCGGTATGATGCACATCGTCGTATTCATATAATTTTCCCAAGACTTCTGTACGGAATAGTTCGAGTTGCCGTCGGTCTTGAACATTAAATAAAACTTTAAAAAAACCTAAATTTTCATAATCGAAGAATCGTTTTATAGTAGATGCTTGGGCAACTTTTAAGGCTAACTCAGCTTGTTCAAGGCTGGTTTTCAGTTGTTGTAATCCCTCGTATGGATTGCCGCAGCCAATACTAATTTTTCTGCCGTTTAAGTACAGTTTGACAGATTCTGATAAGTCGGCAGCCATACTTTCGAGTCTTTGTTTTTCTTTAGCAGTATTGTTGGAAGGTAATAATAAGATGATCCTATCGCTGCGAGTCATAAACAAGGCCTTCTGACCATTTTTTTCAACAATTCCTTGCACGATTTGCTGAAAACGCATCTTGACATCCAATATATAATTTTCAGCAAAGGCATCATTCTGCTTATAATGCTCCAAATTGTCGTGAAGCTTTATCAGCATAACCTGGTGAAGATTTCCCAGGTCGTAACCGTAAACGGCGGCCCGTGTCAGCAGCGTTTCCGCGTTTGAACAATCGCCATACAAAATATTTTCAATAATGTCTTGAATGGATTTTTCCTCAATTTGTTTGGCAATAATGTAGTTGCAAATATCCTTTGTTACTTCTACAAGCCGTACCTCCCAGGGCATTTCAAAAATAGGGAAGTGTAAACCGTCGGCCAGTTTGATTATTTTGTCCGGTGTTTTGTGAATATATGGCCCGGTATTGATCACCAAGCCGGCAACATTTTTGTCGGCACATTCTTTCACGATTGTGTTGAGAACTTCGAGATTATCACGGATACCTACTCCTGTCATGAACAGCAGTTCTCCGCCTAAGACCCAACTCATCACATCCGGCAGTTCAACTACGTGGATCCAATGTAACGTACGGTCCAATCCCTTGGCACCTGCGACCAGCCGCAGCCTTTTTAGTTGGGGAAGTTTGAAAATATCTCGTACTTTTACCAGCATCATATGTTCTCTCCCAAATTGATTATATACGCATATAAGACTATTTTTATATACTTAAATTCAAGGAAACGGCCTACAATCCCTTGTGGGTGAGTTGCAAATTTTGCTCCCGGTATCTGGCTTGATGTCAGGAAAAAGAACTCCGAAGTTAGGTTCAGAGTTCTTTAAAAATTAGGATGGAAAGGATGTGTATAGATTCGGCAAAGTGAAAGAGGAAAGGCATGAACGCTTAGAGGTCGGCGGAATGATAAGAAGCAGCAGTATTTATGGGGCTCGTTTGTTTTTTTCCGGCCCAGAGTTGAAGGAGGAGGATACTGCCCAATATCAGCAATCCGCCCAGCAGTTGTACGAGAGTTAATTTTTCGGAAAGAAGCAGGACAGACAGGACCACAGTAATGAATGGCTCTGCCGTACTGATAATGGCGGTATTGGATGGACCAATCAGGCTCAGGCCAATAAAACAACCTAAAATGCCGACAATAGTGGAGAAAAATGCGATAGACAGTAGGATTAACCAGCCTTTTATAGGCAAAGTGGTGACAAATTCGCCGGTAAAGACGGAGGTCAGCAAGAAAGTTACTGCTGCTGCTGAACAGACGTAAGTAGTGGCAACTATGGAATCAACCTCTTTCAGAAGGTGATTGCTGGCAAGGAGATAAGTCGCATAGATGATCGACGCAGCCATCCCCAATATGATCCCGGTGAGACTAATGTCGGCAAAAGATACTCCGAGAATGAGAAAAAGACCGACAAACGAAATCACTAAAGCGAGCCCTTTTTTCCAATTAAATTCTTCTACACCGAAAAGAAAGGACAGCAGGGTGACGATAGCGGGATAGCTGTAGAATAGTAATGATAACATCACAGCAGAAAGATAATTCAGCGACGCTGCGAAGGCAGCAGACATAAGGCCGTAACCGGCGATGCCGAGGAGACCGAGATAGATACCTGTTTTTATTCCTACTTTGGGGGAGAGATTGCGATAGCGGAGAATAAACCAGAGCCCAAGGGACGCCAGAATAAACCGGGTGGTTAACACGGTAATGCTATTGGCTCCTACTCCGTAAGCCAGTTTTATAAAGACCGGCAGTGTGGCAAACCCGGCAGCAGACAGTATCACGATGAGTACTCCGGCATTTTGTGGTTTCATAGATAACTCTCCTTGTGCTCCATTTCTTGGCAAGTCTACGATGAAAATATATCAAAAACCGGAAAGTTGGTCTATGTTCAACCTGGACAAAAGTAAAACGAGAATTTGTCTATAATGGCAAATAAGGTATGCGGGATAAAAAAAGCTACCGTACCTTTGAGAAAATGTAAAAGGACGGTAGCTTTTCTTGCGATGTATGCATTTCACCCGAGTTTAAGGCCGGTTACGATGATAAATGATCCGCAATCCTTCTAAAGTGAGAAACGGTTCAACAAATTCGATTTGCTTTGACTCTTCTGCGAGAAGGTTAGCTAAACCACCGGTAGCAATTACTGTGGCGGTTCCGCCTAATTCTATTTTCATCCGTTTGGTAATTTCATCAACAATACCAATGTAGCCAAATATCGTACCTGCCTGCATACTGGCTATCACATTACGAGCAATAATTTTGGATGGTTTTGCCAATTCGATCCTTGGTAATTGGGCCGCCGTCTGAGACAGCGCTTCAATCGATATCCCGACGCCCGGCGAAATGGCGCCGCCGATAAAATTTCCCTCGGCTGTAACGGCATCAAACGTAGTTGCCGTACCCAAATCAATGACAACCAGGGCTCCGGGATATTTAGCATGGGCCGCTACGACATTCACAATTCGGTCTGCGCCGACTTGTTGTGGATTTTCGGTTCGAATATTGATACCGGTTTTAATTTTGGGGCCGACGAGTAACGGTTCAAAACCCAAGTACCGTTGAATCATCTTGGTAAAGGGAACGGTCAAGGGGGGGACAACGGTAGATATGATTGCGCCTGTGATCTCGTTAAATTTTTTACCGTGGTAATGGAACAAGTTATGGATTAGCATTCCATAATCATCCCCTGTTTTTTGCCGGTCGGTAGCAATTCGCCAATGATGAATAAGGTTGGATCCAGCATACAACCCCAGAACAATGTTGGAATTGCCAATATCAACTACGAGCAACATAATGCCCTAACACCACCTCAAAGTATGATCTTTTCCATAATAGCATGAATTTTCAGTTATCAACAAGATTTTGTCAAATTTTTGTCCAGACCAAACATAGACGTATTATGGCATTTTTTGATATAGTTTTGGCATATGCTAAGAACCATACTATAAGGGTCATAGGAAAGGAGGTGTTAGGATGAAAAGTAGGATTCCGACGATCTTAATTGGGTTGGTAGCTCCATTGACCGGGATAGTATTCCTGTTACCGTGGTGGAATAAGGTGGAGCCTTTTATTTTGGGATTTTCTTTTAACTATTTTTGGATGTTCCTGTGGTTGTTTTTGACGTCTATATGCCTCTTTGTTGCCTATAAACTTGACCCGTTAAACGATGAAGAGGATTGGTAGAAACGAAAAAATGAAAAAGGAGGGGACGCTTTAAATGACATTATTTGTTTTTGCACTAATTATTATTGTAGCTTTGGGATTAGTATTCCTTGCCCGCCGTGGCGCTATCAGCAATAGCATGGATGATATAATGAAGGCCAGTGGTTCTTTCGGGCCGTTTCTGCTGTTCTTTGTTTCCGTCGGCGAGATCTATACGATTGGGACTTTGCTGGGTGTACCCGGGGCCGTTTACTCAAAAGGCGCCAATTATGGCGTATGGTTCTTTGGCTATATTCTTTTAGCGTACGTTATCGGTTATTTCTTGAATCCGGCTGTATGGCGGATGGGGCAGCTTGCGAAAGCGATTACTGTTGCCGATATCATAGGCTGGCGTTATGACAGCAAGGTCCTGCAAATAATAGTGGCGTTAATTGGAATTGTATTTTTTATTCCCTTGATCCAATTTCAGATTACCGGTATGGGGATTGTCTTTTATTATCTTGATTTGGGGATTGATTTTACGACTTCGGCTATAGTAGGCGCTATGATTGCGTTTTCTTTTATCGCTGTGGCCGGGATCCGGTCTTCGGCCTATGTTGCTGTTTTGAAAGACGTATTGCTGATTTTGGCCGTAGCCGTAATTGGCATAGCGGCAGCAGTCAATATGCCAGGCGGCGTGGAAGGAATTTTCCGCACCGTTGCAAACAATATGCCCCAACTCCTTACGGTGACATCAGAGCCGGTCACAGCCGGGCTGACATTCACAATTTCCACTATTTTATTCCAGATGATGGGGTTCTATGTATCGCCGACCAATCTTCAGGCGTCCATGTCCAGTAGCAGCGCAAAAATTTTGCGGCGCAATTCGATTATTATGCCGTTGTATATGATTATGTTTCCCTTCCTGTTTATCGCCGCTTATTATGCTCTTGTGGCCGTTACCGGCCTTGAAAAACCTGATTACGCGTTATTGGCTGTAGCGGTAAAGCTTCTGCCGGGCTGGGTAGTTGGATTAGTGGCCGGTGGCGCCGCTCTTACGGCGATACTGTTTATGGCGGTAGCTGCCTTGGCGATTTCCGGATTATTCTCTAAAAATATTCTTAAAGTGATTAGGCCGGATATGAGTGAAATCCAGCTCATTTGGGGTGCCAGGGCGATGATGGCAATGTCGCTGACGGCTGGTGTGCTATTGGCGTTGTTCTCCCCAGGTCTTGTTGCCAATCTTCTTGCGATGTCGTATTTTGGCACCACCCAGTGCGTTGTTCCGATTGTACTAGGTTTCCTATGGAAACGCGCCACAAAACAGGGGATTTGCGCCGGATTGGTTGTCGGTGTGGCAGTTATTTTCTTAATTACTACGGTTCCGTATGGGATTAACAAAGGCGCTGTTGCATTATTGATTAACTTGGCGGTAACTGTTATTGTCAGCTTATTGACGAAACAAGACGGCAAAGTAGCCAAACGGTTTGAAGATTACCATACTGTAAACCTAAAAAAGTTCGCTGGCGAGAATTCTAAGCCGGTTGCATCAAAAGTAAGTGTCTGAAACGATTTTGAGGCTGCGGGCGTATTGGCCATACCGGAAAGCGGCTCAAAGCTGTTACGATGAAGTGCCGCAACAAGTAAGAAATTCAAAGGAAACAAGAGTTTATCTCGTTAACAGCCTGTAATACCCCGACCTCTTAGGTCGGGGATCAACAGGCTATAACACTCGAACTAAGTTCGCTCTAAGGGTTCGGCGGGGCAATAACCCCCTCCGAACCTAAGGCTCACTTAT
>JAGFXW010000345.1 GCA_017861495.1 Bacillota bacterium | reverse complement strand
CGTGTACATGGATACGGCGATCCACGAGGATCCGGAAAAGGTATGTGAAAATCCACCCTGGTATGCCAATTACGAGTGGAAACGCAAAGACCGCTGCGCAGAAAAAGGCGTGACTGCTATTTTGGGGATTGGCTTTGATCCCGGGGTGGTAAATGCCTGGTGTGCGCTGGCCCAGAAAAAATATTTCGATACGATTGACACGATTGATATCCTGGATGTAAATGCCGGCAGCCATGGAAAGTATTTTGCCACCAATTTCGATCCGGAAATTAACTTCCGGGAATTCAAAAAAGTCTGGACTTGGATTAACCGCAAGTGGGTATTGCAAAAAGTTCATTCGATCAGAGTGGATTATGATTTTCCCGTTGTTGGGACACAGCCGGTCTATTTAACCGGGCACGACGAATTGCACTCTCTCTCGAAAAATATTGATGCCAATTCGATCCGTTTCTGGATGGGTTTTGGCGATCATTATTTGAATGTGTTCTCCGTTTTGTCCAATCTGGGGCTTCTTTCGGAAAAACCGGTAAAAGTTTCTGAAGGGGTGGAAATTGCTCCGCTCAAGGTGCTAAAAGCATTGTTGCCGGATCCGTCTTCATTGGCGCCGGGCTATACCGGTAAAACCTGCATCGGCAATTTCATCCGCGGGACTAAGGATAACCGGGAGAAAGAAATTTTTATTTATAATGTTTGCGACCACGCCGAATGCTATAAGGAAGTGGAAGCGCAGGCGATTAGCTATACTGCCGGCGTTCCGCCGGTGGCTGCCGCTATTTTGGTTGCGCGCGGTGAGTGGGATGTGAAAAAGATGGTGAATGTAGAAGAATTGGATCCTCAGCCATTTATTGCCTTGCTGGATACGATGGGCTTACCGACAGAAGTGATTGAAGCGCCTGTAAGGTTCGACGTTCCCGTTATCGAAGCGTTGGAAACCGTTTAATAAAGAATTGGAAATTAAGAAACAGACAAAATCCTGCAAGCTTGTACAAGCTTGCAGGATTTTGTCTGTTTTCATAGGAATATATACTAAAACCGGATTCAGGCCTTATTGTTCTGCTTTTGCTACAGTCGTGTCAGGAAAATACCGGTACTGCAAGATGACAAACGAACTGCGGGGAGAGAGGACGCGAACGAATATGCATATCATAAAAAAGTTTAAGCAAGTTTTCAAAAAACAGCCGGAATTAAAGCCTATTGCAGTTGAGGCCAGTTTATCTGCTGTGTTGCCGGAAACGCCCGTGGCAGAATGTCCGGAAAGAGAGATCAATCATTGGTTGAAAAAAGAAATTTCTCTGAGCAAGCAGGATAAACAACCGAATGGTTTGCTGCGGTTTATTCGTTATATATCAGTAGAGGTGGAAGAAAATAATTTAATAAAAATAAAGGTAATGAGCCGTTTTTATATCCCATTATACGTTGAAGCCCAAATAACGGATTTTTGGCATGACCACAAAACCTCCACCCTGGTATTGCGGTTAAAGGCGGTTCATGTGTCGGAAGTCACTTTGCTGCCGCAATTTCTTTCTCAGCGGCTTATGTATATTGTCATGAGCTTGATCGGGTTCTTTTTTAATCCGATTTTAGTGCGTGAAGGGATGTTTTTGCGTATTTACAGTGATTCCATGATCCTCGATATGCATGAATACCTGAAGGTCTGCTCCTATCCTCCGATGGCCCAATACTTACGGAATCAAGAGAACCAACTGCAATACAATTTTTTTGTGATTGATGCGAAGACCAGCCAGGGAATTTTAAAGTTGGATATCCATGCGGTCTCTTCTGAGGGACGGGAGAAGATTAGAAAGAGTACGACTTCAACGGTTGCCGACGAAAAATCCCACGTTTTTGATTTCACGGATATGTGGCAATTATCGCTGGTTGCGCTTCTGGTCTCCGTTTCTTTTGTTCTAATTCGACCGTATTTGGTGTTTAATTATGAAAAAGTATCCTTATCATGGTCGTTCTTTTCTACTTTGGTTATTTTTATAGCCAGTTTGATGATTATGAATATCGGCCGTTGGCTGTACCAATTGCGGTTAAAGTTGAAAAAAGAGCACCAGAGCACGGAATTTCAGGCCGCGGAGGTCCAGTATCAGATCGGAAGACTGAAAAGGGATATTTGGCTTGAGATGAACCGGATCAAAAAAGAACATTCGCCGGCCGATGATGTGGAAAAACAATTGTTCAACGCCAGCCTGTATCGGAGAAAGGCGCAGTACCGCCAAAAAAAATTGGACCTTTTGCATCGGGAAATAAAACTAAAATATGGACTTGCATATTTGGTGACCGTGGTTAGTGAATTTGTGGCATATAAGATATACGGAGTTCCGTAATATTGGCGAAAAATAAATAACCAGTCCGCCGGCAAAAAATCCGTTGGACTGGTTGTTAGGTTAAAATGAGGATATTATCTCGTTAACAGCCTGTAATACCCCGCCCTCTTAGGTCGGGGATCAACAGGCTATAACACTCGAAACCCTAAAGGGAAACTTCGGCTTCGCGAAAT
>JAGFXW010000133.1 GCA_017861495.1 Bacillota bacterium | reverse complement strand
AAAATGGCGACTATCATTATAAAATTGCAGAAACGATCTATGCTCCTACCGGTGCTTATGATCGGATGAATTTGTCAAATGTCGGCAGAAATTATTGGGGGTTTGACACCACCTTTGCTGTAACTCATGTGGATATGAAAAGCGGGATAGAGTGGTCGATCGCGCCTGGAATCCTGTTCAACACAAGGAACGAAGACAGCGATTATAAGTCGGGCAATGAGTTCCATATAGAATTTGCATTGAATCACCACTACTTTAAACAACATTATGCAGTCGGCTTGCAAGGATACTATTATAAACAAATAACCGGCGACTCAGGCAGCGGTGCAAAACTGGGCAGCTTCCAGGGCGAAGCTTTTGGTATAGGACCGGCTGTTTTGTGGACGCCGCCTTCCAAGAAAGGCAATTTATCCGTTATTGCCAAGTGGTTATTTGACGTGGAACATCAAAATCGTTTGCATGGCGACTTCGGACAGTTAATCGTCGCGTATAAATTTTAACCGCCTTAGTAATTTTAAGAGTAAACAAAGAGTAAAAAAGCTCCTCGATTATCGCCTGGCGATAATCGAGGAGCTTTTTTTAGTTGAGTGGCGAGCTGGTAAAACGCAGCAATCAAGGAATGAAATAGAAGATTTGGACAAAATCGCCGGGAACCAGACAGTCGAAGCCGAAATCCACGGCATCTTCCGTGATGGTGTAAGTAGCTTTATCTTGTAAGCGGCCTTTTACAAAGACTTGAAAAATGCAATCGGTAGGATAGTCTGCTTTGACGATTTGAGTGCGGGCTGTCATATGAGCGGCTTGTTCAGCGATGTGCATAGGGTAGATAACCTCCTTAGAATATGATATTCTGCATTCGTTTATTCGGCTTTTTTGTTGGTTTTTCTGTGGGAGAAGGAGACAGGTTCTTTGTCCCGGTTTTTTCTCGATTGCTGAATAACAAACTTTACTATTCTATTCTGCCTTTATAGTCATTTTCCTTTTGGCATTGAGGGTATTTTTACCGAAAAAATTCCCGGCAGCAATTCAAACTGCCGGGAATTAGTATGGAGGATTATTTGAAGTGTCTGGTCAATAAACCTTTGAAAGCTGCTCCGTGACGGGCTTCGTCTTTGCACATTTCATGTACGGTATCGTGGATGGCATCGAGTCCAAGCTGCTTGGCTTTTTTCGCCAGTTCCAGTTTGCCTTCGCAAGCGCCATACTCGGCGTCTACCCGCAATTCCAGGTTCGTTTTCGTGGAAGGAGTAACCACTTCACCCAGTAATTCGGCAAACTTGGCGGCATGCTCGGCCTCTTCAAAGGCAATGCGCTTGTAAGCTTCGGCAACTTCCGGGAAGCCTTCGCGATCGGCTTGGCGGCTCATTGCCAGGTACATGCCGACTTCCGTGCACTCGCCCAGGTAATTCATTTTCAAGCCTTCGATAATTTCGGCATCAACGCCGGCAGCGACTCCGATTCTATGTTCGTCGGCCCAATTCATGGCGAGATCAGATTTCTCGATGAATTTGGCAGCCGGAGCTTTACATTGAGGACAAAACTCAGGCGCTGTATCTCCTACATGGGTATAACCGCAAATTGCACAAACAAATTTTTTCATGAATAGTACCTCCAGATAATTATTATTAATTAACAACTTATATTGATATTATAGCAGAGATTATGGAAAATGCAACTCTTTTTTTGCAAATATTGGCGATTGTTTTAGTTTTTTTCTTCGCAGTACGTAATTGCCTCTGAAAAATCCTCCGGCAGGGGCGCATGGACCACAATTTCCCGGTCGTCTTTAAGATGATGGAAACTAAGAGAAATTGCGTGCAAAGCCTGACGCTTCATCCATGGTGCGCGTATCCCGTACATTCCGTCGCCGATCAGGGGATGGTTGATATGGGCCAGATGCAGCCGGATTTGATGGGTACGGCCGGTTTCGAGGGTTAGCTCCAGCAAAGCGGCATGCTCAAATGTGCGGAGCGTCAGGTAGTTCGTTATGGCCGGATCCCCTTGCGGGCTTACGGCCCGCCGGTTTGCCTGCGTGGGATGGGCTCCTATCGGGGCATCAATGGTACCGACTGGCGGGTCAACAACCCCTTGCACCAAGGCTTGGTAAGTTCGTTTGACGATCCCGCTGTTTAGTTGTTGTTCGAGCAGAAACTGGCTGTGGGCATCTTTGGCAAACAAAATGCAGCCGGAGGTATCCCGGTCGAGACGGTGCAATGGATGCACAGTGCCTTTGCCGCCGCATTTTTGCAAGTGCCAGGCCAGAAAATTGGCCAATGTGCCGCTGGTTGTCCGCCCGGTTGGATGAACAAGCTGCCCCGCCGGTTTGTTAAGTACCAACAGCGATTCATCTTCGTATAAAATTTCGACGTTTCCTGCTTCGGGAACGATTCCGCCGCTGCGGTCTTCCAGGACCATGATTTGCAGCGTGTCGGTTGGTTTTACTTTTTTCTGCAAAAAGGCGGGCTTGTTGTTCAGACGGATCCCTTTGAGACGGGTCAGTTTTTGAATTTTTCGGCCAGAATAGTGCAGAATTTGTTTTAGATATTCTTCGACGGTTAGTCCGGCGTATTCAGCCTGGACGGGATATTTTTCATATGATTTCACAACAACCTCCGTTCAGACGGTTAAAAAAAACCAATCTGCGTTTGCTTGCGTGCGTACTTATTATTGTACGCGTCGCTTCACAAGCCTCGGTATTCCTAGCATCTTGACCTTTTTGAATCGTCTGTATATTTTCAGAGAGAACGAAACATGATTAAATGAGTGAAAAATATGACCTCCCTTATTAGAATCCATACAGCGTAGAAACTTGCATGAATAAAAACAAAGGAGGCTGGTTGTAATAGAACCGTCTACTTCAGAACCGTCTATTTCAGGTACGACTGGCAGGGGGTCATGTGTATTACCATGGCATCGCGCAGCTTGGGCTCAAACCAGGTCGATTTGGGCGGCATGATTTCGCCGGCATCGGCAATATCCATCAATTCTTCAATGGAAGTCGCGAATAAGGAAAAGGCCACTGCGTATTTTCCGCTGTCGACGAGGCGCTCCAATTCCTGCATTCCGCGGATCCCGCCGACAAAATTAATCCGTTTGTCGGTGCGCGGATTTTCAATTCCCAGCAACGGCTGCAGCAGGTTGGCCTGGAGGATGCTTACATCCAGTTTGGCTACGGGATTGCTTTGGGCAAACGTTCCGGCCTTGGCTGTGAGCTGGAACCATTGGCCGCCAAGATACATGCCGAAGGTGTGGAGCTGTCCGGGCTTAACTGCCGCAGCTTGTTTCGTTGTCACAAATTTTTCTTCCACCGATTGTAAAAATTGCTCGGCGGTTAAGCCGTTCAAATCTTGCACAACCCGGTTATAGTCCATGATGTACATCATATTGTGGGGGAATATCACAGCCTGGAAGGTGTTATATTCTTCTTCGCCAGTGTGGTTTTTATTTCCTTTGCGGCACATGTCGCAGACCCGGGAAGCGGCTGCGGAACGATGGTGGCCGTCCGCTATGTACAGGTAGTCGATTTTGGCGAAAGCCTGTTCAATGGCGGCAATTTTCGCCGGTTCGTCCACGACGTACAGTGTATGGCTGATGCCGTCTTCGGAAGTGAAATCGTAGACAGGCTGCTGCTGCAAACATTCATTGATGATACTATTGATGGTTTCATTCGCTTTATAGGTTAAGAACACAGCGCCGGTTTGCGCTTCCGTTGCCACGATATGGTCGACGCGGTCCTGTTCTTTGTCCGGCCTGGTCAATTCATGCTTTTTGATGATGTTTTGCTGGTACTCGCTGACGGAAGCGGCAGCGACTACGCCGACTTGAACATGCTGCCCCATTTTTTGTTTGTAGATATAAAAACATGGTTTTTCATCCTGGATCAGAACATGGTTTTCTATGAATTGATCTAAATTTCCCCGGGCTTTCGCATAGACGGCAGGGGAATGGGTGTCGATGCCGGGATCAAGATCCACTTCGGATTTGGTAACCCGCAAAAAGCTATACGGGTTGTTTTTGGTTAATTGCCGCGCTTCTTCCGAGTCCATTACATCATACGGCAGCGAAGCCACTTTTTCTGCCAGTGCAGGCGTGGGTCGCAAGCCGCGAAAGGGTTTTATGATAGCCATACTATTCCTTCCTCCTAGGCAGGCTGTTGAAAAAAGTCAATCTGTGTTGTCTCTCTTGCGTTTGCTTGCTAGCGTACGTTTTAGTACGCGTCGCGGCGCAATACTCGTCGTTCCTAGCATCTTAACCTTTTTGAACAGCCTTTAAATTTTATTTAGTTGATTTATCATTTTACCATTAAAATTCATACTGCGAATTTCTTAATACAGGTTCGACGTGGATTGGCAAATCACCTTTCAGCCATACAGGCCATGCAGTCTGGAGTGGTGCAGATGGTATTTGCTTTCGGAGCAGGGCATTACCGTTGTTTTTCGATGACCAAAAACACGCCGGCCATGATCAGGGCGGCGCCCAGCCAGAACGACAGCCCCACTTGTTCGCCCAAAAATAGCCAACCGAGCAAGGTGCCGACCAGGGGCTGAAAGAAAAAATACAGTCCGGCCTGCGCCGCATCAACCAATTGCAGGCCTTTGTTCCAAAAAAAGAAAGCGCCGGCAGTGGAAACAACACCCAGATACAGAACACCGCCCCAAATGATGGGGTCAGAAAGTAAGGATAGGTCGTTGAGCAATACGCTTTGTGAAACGGCAAGGGGCGTCATGGTTACCATGGCTACAATCGCAGCGTAAGTGGTAATGACAAGCTGGGAGTAATGCGCGGGAACTTTTTTTACCAGCACGGACATCAGGGCCCAGGTTAGGGCGGCAATTCCCAGAATGATGCCGCCGAGCTGGGAGGAGCTGTTCAGGTCGCCAATGCCGACGATGCACAGTACGCCAATCGTTGCCAGGCAGACGGATAACCCTTTGCGAAAGGTGATGGTCTCTTTGAGGATGATCCGGGCAAATATGACCATGAAGGCGGGGGTGGCTGAAGTGATGACCGATCCCATCTGGGCGGAAGAGAGTTGGGTGCCGGCGAATTGCGCCCAAATGGATAGAAAATAGCCGATGAACCCGATGGAAAGCACAAGCGGGATATCCCGCTTTTCGATTTTCCAGGATTGATGGGTAAGCAAGCCTACGATGCCCAGTGTAATGAAGGCGACGATATAGCGCAGCCAGACCAGTTCCAGCGGTGGAATAATGGTTAGGACGATTTTACTGACGACGTACATACCGCCCCAGATGCTGGCTGCCAGCGTTAGGTAGATTGGTCCGAGGTAATTTTTCAACATATAATCTGCTCCTGTGAAATACACGATTTTGCGCTGAAAACAACAAAGCCGTACAGCCTCCTCCACTTTTGCGCGCAGGCGGAGGAAGATACGGCTCCCTTGACGTATCCTCTTAAAAAGAGTATTTCAATTATACCATATTTGCCATATCTTCACTATTTGTTTTTAGGAAGAGTATAGGAAGAGTAAAAGGGAAAACCGTGATCGATGCGAAGGGTCCGTCGAGTTGCGCGGTAAAAATTTATGTGGTTAAAGTAAGCAAATTCGAAAAATTCCATAAATTATGGTATAATAGTAATCGATAGTTTGTGAGGGGGAATTACTTTGCTGAAAGTAGTGTCTTCGAAGGAAACCGGGTTCTTTCTGCCAATAATTGTTGAAGTTTAACAGAGATTGTTGCTGTGGCAATGGAGATCTCTGTTTTTTATTTTTCAATAGCCGGATCCGGTAGGTTCGGATCTTCCTAAAATATGATGCAGTAACGAATCCTGTATTTCTCGCGCAATGTTTCCGACAGTCCGAAGCGAGGTGGTAAAACAGATTGCCCCTGTAGAAAAATGGTTGGAGGAGGAGATTGTATGGGAGAAAAGGCTGTATTGCTGGAAAAAAACAAGGGGATTGCTACCATTACCCTGAATCGGCCGGAGGCTATGAACGCGATGAACCCGGCGCTGGTCGACGGTTGGATCGAGGCGTTGGCAGCGGTCAAAGAGGATCCGGAGGTTAAGGCGGTTGTGCTTACCGGTAACGGCAAAGCGTTTTGCGCCGGCGGTGATTTGTTCTTTTTAGCCAGCATTGAAGGAACTGTTGCGGCCCGGAAGTTTATTGAACTGGCCGGCAGGATTGTGACGGCGATTATGAGTATGGAAAAACCGGTGATTGCCATGGTGAACGGCGTAGCGGCCGGAGCCGGGTTTAATCTGGCGCTGGCTTGTGATATTGTTTTTTGCGCGAAGTCGGCGCGGTTTGCCCAGAGCTTTGCTAAGGTAGGTCTGGTTCCGGACTGTGGCGGGTTATACCTTTTGCCAAGGGTTGTGGGCGCGCATAAGGCTAAGGAATTGATGTTTACTGCGGATTTGCTGGATGCGGATGGGGCGCTGCAGTTGGGGATCGTGAACCGGGTTGTTGCCGACGAAGAGTTGAAGACTGTGACTTATGAATTTGCGGAGCGTATGGTGAATGGCGCGCCGGTTGCTTTGGGAATGATCAAAAAAATGATCAACCGCAGCGGAAATTTGGATCTGGAGAGTACGCTGGAATTGGAGGCGGACCTGCAGACGATTTGTATGCAGACAGACGATCATCAGGAAGGCGTAACCGCGTTTAAGGAGAAACGAGCGCCGGTATTTATGGGAAAATAGAAACGAAGAGAAAAGATTGACTATCAAAAAGAGGAGGGGTATGATGGACTGGAAAGCAATGTATCAGAAAAAATTGATATCGGTAGAGGATGCAGCTGCAGTCATTCAATCGAACGACCGGGTGTGGTATCCGCCTTGCAGTGGCGCTCCCGTTGATTTAGTCAATGCGATCAGCAAGCGGTATAAAGAACTGGAAAATGTAACAATGATCTCCGCGCTGATTTT
>JAGFXW010000132.1 GCA_017861495.1 Bacillota bacterium | reverse complement strand
AAAGAGTCGCAAAGGTTCGGGATAATTACCCCATCCAGGCAGTCATAAATTCCTTTCATTCCCATTTCGAATGCCGTTTGCAAAATTCCACAATAAAAGGAAGGCAAATAACTTCTTACCGCTGACGGCTCAATATTGCCGCCCCAAATTCCTACCGGCAGCATACCTGCCGCGTGAATGATTTCTTGCGGTGCATAATAAAAATATCCAATCGCTTTACTTCCGGTTTCGGCGATATATTTTTTCACATAACTGCCTGGCTGGTTTACAACTTCTTGAAATTGTCCAATCAACTCATTGATGTTACTCATTACTAGTTCCCCTCCCCTACGGCGGCAGCTGCTTTTTTTTGCGCCATCACTTCATAGAAGCTCTGGATACGAGTTTCATACTGCGCCTTGCTGAAAACACGCGGATCGGACTGGTCACCGTCAAAATAGGCGGTAGCAATTCCTGTTTCCTGGGCAATTCTTCGTTCCATCTCAAACATGAAACCATCCCATTTTTTACAGCTGCGGTTCGAATGGATCAACATCCCTTCGACATTATGATCCTTAATGATCTTGACCCGGGAAGCGACTTCCCGTTCCAAATTGACGCAGTTCGGTACCTCGGCATACGCGATTGCCATCTCATCCAGGTTGCTGTAAACTTTTGCAAACGCATCGCAATAAATAGCGCCTACTACATTGATCCCATACTGCATCAAGGTTTTCATGTTATGCCCCAAAAACGGCCAACAAGCAATCCCTTCGGAAAGAATGCGATGCTTTTCCTCCGCTTTATAACTGGTTTCTCCCTTTTTCACTCTTTCTTCCAGTTCCTCAGCCAGTTTATTGAGCGCAACCGTCGTTTCTTTGCGTGCTTTATTGCAAACCAGGATTCCCATATAGGTAAACATTTCAAACCCGTTCATTGGTGAAGGAGTGGCAGTCAATGTGCTCATGGCCCGTTTCCAGGCCAAGCCGGAAGCCGAAGAAATTTCCATCACTTCCTTGAAGCGCTCCTCACTGAATTTCTTGCCGGTAAATTCCTCAAGTTGTTTGATAATGATATAAAACTGTTCTTTGATGTATTCCAAACGGGCTGGAGTAACCGTCGGCTCCGTATTGTACGGAATATCCAGCATAAACAACGGGATGTTCAATTCAATAGCCAAATTTTCGTACCACTTCACCATTAAGTCGCAAATATTATTACAGCACAGCAAATAGTCAGGCATGGGTATCTGCAGCGCTTCGCACTCTTTGATATCTTTGAATGCAAGGTTAATTCTGGCATAACTGCAAATATCGGTGGAATAGCCCTGCCCTTCTGCATACTCTAAGAAAGGCATCGACGCTTTTTTCGCCGAAACAGCGGCTGCATGATTTTCCGGATACACTAGAACAAGCCCCATGCATTCTGCCAATTCCTGCGGGAAATTGGAAGCTGCCCACCCGACAAGTTCGCCGTTCTTTTTCGCTTCCAGCGCATCTTCATAGTGTTTGTCCATTAATTCCTTGATCATCTCACTGGCTTTCTTTTCCTCCGTCACAATGAACACCTCTTTATCGTTTCTTCTCCGCTTCGTCAAAGGCATAAATAGCAGCTCCGATTGCACCGGTATACTGCGGATATTCAGACACTCTGACCGAAGTTTTAAGCGCTTCTGCCATCGCTTTTACCACCCCGGAATTTTGCGCCACCCCGCCGGTCATTACCACATCGTTCTCAACGCCTAATTTATGAGCCAGCATTCCGACCCTCTGCGCTACCGACCGATGAATACCGGCAATGATATCGGGGGTTCTTGTTCCCCTGGAGAGATGAGAAATCACCTCCGACTCGGCAAAAACAGTGCATACCGAACTAATGGATGCCTCGGTCTGAGCTTGCGCGGAAAGACTGCCCATATCGTCAATATCCGTTTCCAAAACGCGGGCCATAACATCTAAAAAACGACCCGTTCCCGCCGCGCATTTGTCGTTCATCGAAAAATTCAACAACATTCCCCGTTCGTTCAATTTCAATGCTTTCGCATCTTGCCCGCCGATATCAATAACCGTTCTGGCACTGGGAAACAGAAAGTGGACGCCTCTGGCATGACAGCTTAATTCGCTGATTTGCTTATCCGCCTCTTTAAAACTCATTCTTCCGTAACCGGTAACGACGGTTCTTTGAATATCTATTTGCTGTATCTCTTGATCCTCAAACAGATTTTGCAGTAATTGCGCCGGCCCGCTTGTACCGGTTCCCACCTTCACAAGGACTTTTTTGACAATTACTTTACCATCCTTCATAACGACGGCCTTGGATGATGTGGACCCAATATCTATGCCTAACGTATACATAACATTCCCGCCTTTTGATCGCTGCAAAGTAGTTAAAATTTAAACGATGATCTTTTCTTCCGCCATTTGCGTAATCTCTTCATCGGAATAACCCAGGCTTTTTAGTATCTCTGCACTATTTTCACCAATCAGCGGTCCGCGCGAATACGACTGCGTCCCGATGCTGTCAAATTTCACCGGAAGAGTAACGTGCGTTCTGACGTTTCCGGTCGCATAGTTTACCTTGCATAAATAGTCATTTTCCCAAGCCTGTTCATCTTCCAATATTTCTTCCCATAAAAACGCTTTTTCACAAGGAATATCATGGCGTGTAAATATATCTACCCATTCATCCGCAGTCTTTTGAACAATTTGCGCCTCAATGATTGCAACAACTTTCCCCGACCGCCCTGAAATATTTTTCAATTTGCAATACTCTTCATTGCCAATCAGGTCTTCCCGGTCTATTGCTTTCATAACGCCGGCATATAATCTGTCATATTCCGGGGCGGCAAGCTGCAGCCAACGACCGTCCTTCGTCTTATACGTATTTAAAAATGGATTGCCGGTTTCTTTTCGTGTGATCGGATAGGAAAAACCGTATTGGGCCGCAGTAATCGCCGTATTCAAGGCAAAGATCGCCGTATGATACAGGCTTACCGTGACCTTATCGCCCATTCCGGTTTTGCTTTTTTTATAAGCAGCAGCTAATATACCGCTCAATAAATTCATCGCCACTTGATTATCGCCAAATCCCGGCACCGGATTCATTGGTGAAGTTTCCGTTTCATACAACGTGCCCAACAGTCCGCCTCTTGCATAGTACGCGGTAAAATCAAATCCCGGCTTGTCCTTCAACGGACCTTTTTCACCATAACCTAACACTTGGGCAAAAATGAGATGCGGATATTTCGCTTTAATTTGTTCGTAATTCAAGCCCATTTTTTCCAGCGCTTTGGTTCTGTTGTTCGTAAGAAATACATCACTGTTCTGCAGCAACTTATCCATGACTTCCGCGCCGCCAGGCGATTTTAAGTTCAGCGCAATCGCTTTTTTACCCATATTATTAATATCATAGTTCGGATTTTCTTCCGGTACCGTTGGGAACTTGGTGTTTCCGCCGATAAAGCGGATCGGATCACCACTTGGACTTTCTACTTTTATTACCTCAGCACCCCAATCCGCTAAGGCTCTGGCACAGGTGGGGCCAGCAACAAAGGTTGCCAATTCTACAACTTTCAGACCTGCTAATGGTTTCATCATATCCATATATGTACTCCCTTCATTTTTTAGGCGGGGGTGAGCTGCTCAATTGAATTCTATCAATTCAGTATTTTCGTGTAAAATACACAAAATGTTTCATAAGCTATAGATTTTTTAGATGAAAGATTATTTAGATAGATTGATATAGAATAATCCTATCGATCACAAAAATTCTTTCACCAAAAACCGAAAAACAAACAGGTACATCCATATAGAAACGCAGAAGCCCCACGGATTAAAAACTCCGTGGGGCTTCTGCAAAAAAATACGCCGCTATTTCAATTTATTGCGAAGATAATTCACTGCGCCGCCTTCTTTAATAACCTGCTTGTCGTAATCAGAAAGCTCCAGCAATGCAATAAAAGAAAGGTTCTTTTGCGGTACTGAAACAAGTACTTCTCCCTGTTCGACCTGGTCATACACGTTCTCTATGACAAACACATCATCCTGATCAAGTTTTTCATAATCCTCTTTGTTTTGAAATACGAGAGGGAGGATTCCGTAATTGATCAGATTTTCTTTATGGATCCTGGCGTACGATTTGGCAAAGACCGCTTCAACACCCAGAAACATCGGCAACAACGCGGCATGCTCCCGGCTGGATCCCTGGCCATAATTTTCTCCGCCAATGATAACCGAACTCTTCAGTTCCCTGGCCCGGCTTACAAAGGTCGGATCCGTATAACAAAACGTAAACTCAGCAAACTTGGGGATGTTGGCAATATATTTCAGGATATTCGATCCCGCAGGGATGATATCGTCTGTCGTGATATTATCGCCGAGTTTAATCACGGCCGTTGCCTGAATTTTTTCTTTCAACGGGCCTCGTTCCGGCAGCGGCACAATATTTTCACCCCGGATAATTTCAATTTGATGACGATCTTTCACATCCGCCGGAGTAATGATCATGCTGTCATCGACCTTATAGACAGCGGGCTCATTGCACGATTGCAGTCCTCCAGCATCAATAAACTGTCTTGGATCACTGATATATCCGTTAATCGCCGTAGCCGCCGCCGTTTCCGGGCTGACCAGATAAACAGAAGCATCCGTTGTACTGCTCCGTCCGGGAAAATTGCGGTTTGACGTTCGTACCGCCACACCGCCTCCCGGCGGGGCTTGTCCGATCCCAATGCATGGTCCGCAAGCGCACTCCAGGATCCTGGCCCCTGAAGACACCAAATCGGCCAGTATACCGTCCTGAATTAACTGCTCCAACACCTGTTTTGATCCCGGTCCAATCGTGAGGTCGACTTCTTTGTGGACCTTTTTCCCTTTTAGAATTCTGGCCGCCTTTGCAATATCGGAATAGGAAGAATTCGTGCAGCTGCCGATAAACACCGAACCCACTTTCACATTTTCTAGTGTTTTGGCTTTTTCCACCAAATCCGGCATGTGCGGTTTTGCCGCCAAGGGTTCCAGTTCACTCATATCGATTTCGAGCACTTTATCGTATTGCGCATCTTCATCCGGCAGCAATTCGATCCAGTCCTGCTCCCGCCCTTGCGCCTGCAAAAACTCCCTTGTGACTTGATCGCTGGGGAAAATTCCGGTTGTCGCACCCATCTCGATGCTCATATTGGCAATTGTGGCCCTTTGCATGATGGATAAATTGCGAATACCATCGCCGGTGAACTCAATAATATAGCCAATTCCGCCCTTGACCGACAAAATACGCAAGGCTTCCAGAGTAACATCTTTCGCCGACACGCCCGGTTTCAGACTGCCGTTCAACTTGATGTTCAGCACTTTCGGGTTCGTCAGGCGGAAACCTTCCCCCAGCATACTTTTGGCAACCGTGAGTCCCCCGCTGCCAATGGCAATCATGCCTAATGCGCCGGAAGTCGGAGTATGGCTGTCAGCGCCCATCATCACCTGTCCCGGTTTGGCAAACCGCTCACAGTGCAGCAAATGGCAAATGCCGTTGCCTGGCTTGGAGTAATAAATCCCAAATCGCTGCGCCGCTGTTCGCATATATAAATGGTCATCCGAATTCTCGGTCGAAGTCGCCAATGTATTGTGATCGACGTAAAAAACCGTCGGTTCCGTAATAACTTTGTCCGCCTGCACGCTTTCAAGAATTTGCGCACCCATGATGCCGGTCAAATCTTCCCACAGCGTTTGGTCGACTTTTATGGTAATCTGTTCATTGCCGGTCATCGTACCTTCCAGCAAATGGTCTTTTAAAATCTTTTTGGTAATGCTTAAACCCATAAACATCCCTCCTCTACAGCCTGCCTTTTAGGAAATCCGCTCCGCAGTCAGCGTACCCATTTCCATTGTCGTCACCTTGGTAGTTCCTTCGGTATAAATATCCGGAGTCCGGTACCCGTCATGCAAAACCCGGTTAATCGCCCGGTCCACCGCCGCCGCCTCTTGCGGAAGGTTCAACGCAATTTCCAGCATCATGGCAACCGATGCAACGGTCGCCAGCGGATTGGCGATCCCTTTGCCGGCAATATCCGGCGCCGTTCCGTGAATCGGCTCATAAAGGCCGAAGCCGCGCTCATTCAAACTCGCCGAAGCCAGCATCCCCACCGACCCGGTCGTAACCCCGGCTTCATCGGATAAAATATCGCCGAAAATACTGGTCGTCAGGATCACATCAAACACACTCGGATTACAGGCCAGTTCCATCGCCGCTTTATCAACCAGCATATGCTTCAGCTCCACTTCCGGATAGTCTTTTGCGACCTCCGTCACCGTTTCCCGCCAAAGTTTAGATGTTTCCAGGGCATTGGACTTGTCCACACTCGTTACTTTTTTTCTTCTGGTCATAGCAATTTCAAACGCTTTTTTCGCAACCCGCGTAATTTCCATCACGCTGTAACATTCCACATCAAAGGCTTCCAACCCGTATTTGCCCTCACGCCGGCCCTTTTCGTTAAAGTAAATCCCGCCGGTCAAATCCCGGATCAGCATCAAATCAATGCCTTTTTCAATAACCCGGCTCTTTAACGGTGAATTTTCCTTCAGATCTTCATAGATTTTCGCCGGACGCAAATTGGCAAACAAATTGAACTCCCGCCGTAGTCTGGCCAAGGCCCGCTCCGGGCGCTGCTCCCGCGGAAGCGAATCCCATTTAGGGCCGCCTGCCGCGCCAAACAGGATCGCATCGCAAGTTTTGCAAATCTCAAGCGTTTCGTCCAGGATCGGTGTTCCGTGCGCGTCAATGCAACAGCCGCCGGCCAGCATATGTTGATAGTGAAAAGTATGTCCGTATACCTCGCCAATCCGATCGAGAACCTTGATCCCTTCCCGCACTACATCGACGCCAATTCCATCGCCAGGGATGACCGCAATTTTAAAATCCATTTTTTTCTCTCCCCGTTCT
>JAGFXW010000344.1 GCA_017861495.1 Bacillota bacterium | reverse complement strand
GCCCGTATCGTCGTGGTCCACGGGGAAACACCTGTTGAGCCTGTCGAACCGGGAACCAATAGGGCGGCTTTGATGTCGTCCTATGTCGATGTTCTGGCGCATCCGGGATTTATCACGACGGAAGAGGCGCAGATTGCTCTCGTAAACGACATTTATCTCGAAATAACAGCTCGGGGCGGACATTCTTTGACCAATGGCCATGTAGTAAAAGTTGGGCTGGCGATAGGCGCCAAACTAATTGTTAACAGCGATGCGCATAGTCCGGAAAATATAATGAAAGAAGGCTTTGCCGCCAAAGTCGCTCAAGGCGCCGGCATACCGGTAGAAATACTGGAATCCGTATTACTGAGCCATCCCATGGAATTGCTTAAGCGCTTGGAAAGTAACGAATAGCTCATATTGCAGATTTGCTGTGAAGAAAGGGGGACGCAACGTCATGATTGGATTTGCCGTTATCGGAGTAGTCGTTCTGGGTCTGGTCGGTTGGTTGGTTTCTATCTACAACACGCTGGTTAAACTTCGTAACATGGTTCAGAACAGTTGGGCGCAGATTGACGTCCAGCTGAAAAGGCGTTTTGATCTGGTGCCGAACCTAGTCGAAACAGTGAAAGGATATGCAACGCACGAAAAGGAAGTGTTTGAAAAAGTAACAGAGGCCCGCTCGATGGTGCAAACTGCGCAATCCGTTGAACAGCGCCAACAAGCCGAAAACACGCTGACCACCACCTTACGGTCCCTGTTTGCGGTTGCGGAAGCCTATCCCCAATTACAGGCGAATCAGAATTTCATGGAACTGCAACGCGAATTATCCGATCTGGAATCAAAAATAGCTTTTGCCAGACAATTTTACAATGATACTACCATGAAATTCAACACTGAAACCCAGACGTTCCCCACAAATATTCTCGCCGGCATGTTTGGATTTCAGGCTATGCCTTATTTTCAGGTTGATGAAGGGCAACGCCAAGCGGTGCAAGTGAAGTTCTAAGGAGGGAAAATAAGATGGGGCGTTTTACCAAAATCCTGAAAGTGATTTCACTTCTGTTTATTTTGGCAGTTTCAGCCATCTCATTTTCCGATTTCAACTTCGACTTTTTCAATCTGCAAGACAAATCCTATAAGGAATTGGAGCTGCGGGTCGACGCAAAAATATTGCCGGATGGCAGTATGGCCGTTCGTGAAACCCGCATCCTGGAGTTCAAAGGCGAATTTTCCCGTTATCGTCGACAAATTCCCCATCAAGGCTTTGGCAACTTGGTTGATATTAATGTTGCAGAACCAAATCTGCCTTATTCCCGGGTCACTACACCGACAGAACGTGCTGAAGGACGATTCGCAATTTCCAAAGCGACTGTCTCAGGGATAGCCAATGATGTAATTGAACTTTTTTTCCAAGCGAAAAATCAAAAACGGACCTTTATCATTGAATATCGATTGACAGATGTCGTTTTCGTTCACTCTGACGTAGCGGAAGTATATTGGAAGTTCATTGGGGCCGGACGCAGTCTGCCTATCGAATCTATGTCTGTTACGTTAGATCTGCCGCCCGGAGCTTCGGCGGAGGCAGTAAAAATTTGGGGCCACGGGCCGTCAAAAGGAACCGTTCAAAGACTCAGCGGTTCGCAGTTGTCATGGCAAACTGCGAATTTACCCAAAGATAAATTTCTGGAAGGACGAGTAACCTTTCCCATTGGGTTGGTTCCGCAAGCAAAAAAAATCACAAATAAGGTTGCCTTGCCGGAAATCCTTGCCCAGGAGCAACGGTGGGCTGATCAACGTGCTGCCGAACAAAGAGCCGCCCTGTTTAATCTTGTCGGCTCTTTTGCGATTGGTATTCTTGGAATTATTGCCGCACTTATGATTTTTTTCCGATTCGGACGTAGATACAAATCGCCTTTGGAAGTGGAATACTATCGCGAACTTCCAGGATCCTATTCACCTGCGGAAGCAGGGTGCCTACTAGACAGCGGCAAGATAAAGCCGCAGGCAATAGCTGCGACATTCATGGATCTTGCCCGGCAAGGCTACCTCCGCATGGAACCCGCACATAATTCGGAATCCGAAGATATCCTAGTGCACCAACTAAAACCAGCCGGGGAAAAATTGACGCCACATGAGAGACTGTTACTGGAGTTCTTTTTCAATCGAGTCGGTGGAATGCAACCGGCCGTTTGGTTTAGTGCATTAAAGATCTTTCGGAAAGCTGACCCGCAAGCAACAGCAACCTTTATGAAGTCTTTTCAGCTCTCAGTCAAAGAGGCTGTGACTGCAATGGGATATTTTGACTCGGCTAATCGAGGTAAGTCAATCGCAGGATTTGGACTCGTCATCGGCTTTGTCGGCTTGGTGATCTGTATGATGATGGAGTGGTTTTATCTCGCAGCAGCGTGTACAGTCGTAGTTTTATCAATGCTAATAGCCTTGATCAGTTGTCGGAATCTTACCCCTGCCGGGCAGCAGCAATTTGATCTGTGGCTGGCTTTTCGCCGATTTTTAAAGGATTTTTCCAATCTCGACCGTGCTCAA
>JAGFXW010000343.1 GCA_017861495.1 Bacillota bacterium | reverse complement strand
AAAACGCCGAAAATGACCATGTGGATGTTTATGGTGGTCGGTGGATTTGTTTCGTGGTGCCACTGGGGAATCGGCCTTATGTTAAATATTGTTATGGGTCGTGAATTAGCCGCCCGTAAACGGGGCCTTGGCATCCACTATGCATTTTTGGTAGCTGTTTGCTACGGATGCGGAAGTATTCTGTCGAATGGACCGACGCAGATGGCGCCGTTGCTGGTCGCGACGCCCGGGCATTTTTTGGAAAAATTGACCGGCATTATCCCAATCACCCAGACGGCTTTGTCGCCGTTCCAATTTGCCTATATTGGAATCCTATTTGTTACTTTGCCATTGGTTATGTTGATGTTCATGCCGTCTCCGAAAAATTCGGTAGAAATTTCTGAGGAACTGGCGAATGAATTTTTGAATAAAGACGCGGAGGAAGAGGAAGACAAGAGCAAACTTCGTCCGGCGGAACGCTGGGACCGTTCTCCGATATTACAAGTGATTGTAGCTCTTATTATTCTGTTTTGGTTTGCCAAAGCGGTGTACTTTAAAGGTGCGAACGCATTGGATCTGAATAACCTTAACCTGGCATTCTTTGGCCTTGGTCTTCTGTTGCATGGCAATCCGCGTAGTTTTATTAAGTCGGTACGAGCTGGTGTTCCTACTACCTATGGCGTGATTATCCAGTTTCCGTTGTATGCGGGTATTTTTGGTGTAATCAGCGATTCCGGGTTAGCAAAGGTTATTACCCACTGGTTTGTAAGCATTTCGACTCCCGGTACTTACGCGTGGATCATCTTTTTATACACCGGTGTTATGGATTTCTTTGTTCCGTCCGCCGGTTCCAAATTTGTTATTGAAGCGCCGTATATTATTCCGGCGGCTCAACAGTTGGGAGTTCCAATCCAGCAAGTTATTTTGGCCTACAATGCCGGCGCGCAGTGGGTGAATAACCTTCAACCGTTTTGGGCCTTGCCGGTCTTGGCAGCGTTTAAATTGAGATTTCAGGATATTATGCCATTCACATTTCTAATTTGGCTGTGGGTAGGTATTGTTTCTACTGTGATGTTCCTGCTTTTCCCAATGGGTTTTGGTTTATAAGCGAAATAGTTTAGTAAAGGGAAAGGAGCCTATTTATTATGGAAGTATACCAGATAAAAAAAGTGGCGTGTATAGGGGCTGGAGTGATTGGGGCCAGTTGGGCGACGAATTTCGCTATGAAGGGCTATCCTGTTTGTGTTTGTGATATCGGAGAAGAGCAATTGGCTGCCGCTAAAAAAAATATTGCCGGTTATCTGGCGTTTTTAGTCAGCAAAGATGTGTTGGAAAAAAAAGACGCTGTGCGGGCTGCGGTCTTGGTTTCTTATACCACAAATGTGGAAGAAGCGGTAAAAGATGCGCAGTTTATCCAGGAATCCGGCCCGGAGAATTATGAGGTGAAACGGGCGGTCTTAGCTGATATTGAGAAATACGCCGCCGCCGATGCCATCATTGCCAGCAGCACTTCCGGATTGTTGATCAGTGAAATCGCTAAATTTGCTAACCATCCGGAACGCTGTTTGTGTGGACATCCGTACAACCCCCCACACCTGATCCCGTTGGTCGAAATCACGAAAGGGGAAAAAACGAGTCCGGAAGCCGTACAATGCGCCTATGGTTTTTATCAAAAACTGGGCAAGGAGCCGGTCGTGCTGCAAAAAGAAACGCTGGGGTTTATCGCTAACCGCATCCAGATGGCGGTGGGCAGGGAATATATGGACCTCGTTTTGCGCGGCGTATGTTCGGTGGAGGATATTGACAAAGCAATCACCTTTGGACCCGGTTTGCGATGGGCGATTATGGGACCTAATTTGATCATGCATCTTGGCGGCGGGGAAAAAGGACTCCGTGGTTTGGCGAATATGCTGCGTTTTTCCAGCAATTTATGGCTGGAAGATATGGCTAGATGGACTGAGATCCCGGAAGAATGGGCGGAAGTAGGCCATGTGGGTATTCTCAAGGCAATCAAGAACCGTCCGCCCGAACTTGGAAAAACAACGCAGGAAATGATCGAGTACCGAGATAATATGCTGATTGAGATATTGAAGCTGCATAAAAAACTCTAATGACGATATGAGGTGAAATTGTGGAAAAGGTAATTATTACAGCGGCATTAACCGGAGCGATGACTCCGAAATCGATGAACCCGAATATTCCTATAACGCCCCAGGAAATTGCCAACGACGCATACGAATGCTGGAAAGCGGGGGCGGCGATCGTCCACTTGCATATGCGTGATGCAAATGGAATAGGAACGATGGACAAGGAACTGTTTAAAGAAACTGTGTCGCTTCTGGAAGCTAAATGCGACGTAGTTATCAATTTGACTACAGCAGGGGAACATGATGCGCCGGATGAAAGGAGAATGGCCCATCTGTATGAATTAAAACCGGAAATGGCTTCTTTTGATGCCGGGACTTTGAACCGGATGCCGGACGATGTATTCATCAATACACCACAATTTTTAGAAAAACTCGGCAAAGTGATGCAGGAATACAACATAAAACCG
>JAGFXW010000018.1 GCA_017861495.1 Bacillota bacterium | reverse complement strand
TTATGCGGTTGGCAACTTTTCAGAGAGTCTTGAGACTCCGCTGGTACCATGCCCTTATAGGGCAGAGCAAGCCACCCGTTAGACGGGTGGTGCTGACTTGAGCGCATTGCTGGCAGAAAAATGATGCAGAATGCTGTATGGTTCTGCTTGATGATAAAAAAACAAAGCCCAGGGAAGGGCGAACTTATTTGGCAAGGGAGGGCAAAGCTGATTTTGCTGCAAGCAGAATCAGAAAAACAGATGAAACTAAACTTACAAGCAAAAATGATATCTTACTTCTTACTAGTACTCATAATCGCTTCAGTCGGCTTTGCGGTAACGGTTTGGAAAGCCAGTGACGTCCAGGAACAGGTCAATACGTTGAAAAACACGGATCTGCCGCGACTGGCTGCCAACAATGAAATTGCGTATAACGCTCTTGGCCAGTCAGCCAACGTAAGGGCGTATGTGATTTATGGCAATGAACAATATTTGAATGAATACCGGCGCCTATCGCAAACGAATACCAAGCTGATCGATCAGTTGATTACCGAGGCGCGGACCGATACGGCCAAGCAATTGGGTATGGAATTAAAGGGTCTGGAAAGTAAATATAATGACATTATTGAAAAGAAATTTCTTCCCTTGGCGCTGGCCGGAAAAAAAGAAGAAGCGCAACTGGTGTTGGTGAATGAAGGTGCGCCGGTAGGTAAGGCTATTGGCGAAAAAACGGCTGAGATTAAAAAATACCGCAATTCGATAATCGATAAGGCCATGGTCGAAATGGCGGGAGGTGCCGCGTTAGTAAAAATGGCGGCTATTGCCGCGGCGGTATTGGCGATTTTATTTGGCTTAGCCATTGCCTATTTTTCCGCTCGCAGCATTTCCAAACCGGTCGGCCAGTTAGCGGAAGCATTACAACAGGTTGCCGACGGTGATTTGACGAAGCAGGTGGCGATCCAGCGCGGGGATGAGATCGGGATATTGGCGCAATCGTTTAATTCGATGGTTGTTCAATTGCAAAAATTAGTGAAGCAGATCACGTTTAATGCCGAACAATTGGCTGCATCCAGCGAGGAATTGACAGCCAGTGCGGAACAATCGGCGCAAGCGGTCAACCAGGTAGCGGCGTCGGTAACGGATATTGCCCATGGGTCTGAGCAGCAATTGAACGCCGTAGAGGAAACTTCAGCCGTTGTGGAACAAATGTCCGCCAGCATCCAACAAGTTGCCGCCACAGCCAACCAGGTAGCGGCGCACTCGTTTAAAGCGGCGGAACAGGCGCAAACGGGTGATAAAGCGGTCGCAAAAGCGGTCAGCCAAATGGAACACATTGAACAGACGGTCAATCATTCGGCCCAAGTTGTCGTTAAACTAGGTGAACGCTCGAAAGAAATCGTTTGCCGTCGTCGCGGAAGAAGTCCGCAAACTGGCGGAACAGTCCCAGGAAGCGGCAAAGCAAATTGCCGGATTGATTGGAGAAATCCAGGGCGATACCGACAAAGCGGTTGTAGCCATGCAGGAAGGAACGCAGGAAGTGGCGATTGGAACGCAGGTGGTATCGGCGGCTGGTCAGGCGTTCCAAGAGATTGTTGGGTTGGTGACGCAAGTATCGGAACAGATCCGGGAGATTTCGGCCGCCATTCAGCAGATGGCAGGTGGCAGCCAACATATTGTGGCATCGGTAAAATCAATTGATGAATTGAGCAAAACGGCAGCCGGGGAAGCGCAAAATGTTTCGGCCGCAACAGAAGAGCAATCCGCGTCTATGGAAGAAATCGCTTCTTCCAGCCAAAGTTTGGCTAAGATGGCTCAGGAGCTTCAGACTGCCGTGGCCAAGTTCCGAGTCTAATCGTAAAGGCGGTGGTGTATTTTGGCTTCAGAGCAAATGGTTGTTTTCCGCTTGGCCAGGGAGGAGTATGCAATCCCGATCGCGCAGGTCAAGGAGATTATCCGCTTTCAAAGCGCTACGAAACTGCCCAATATGCCGGGCTATATGGAAGGGATTATCAACCTCCGCGGCAAGGTGCTGCCGGTGATTGATTTGGCAGGGAAGTTTGTCCTGCAGACCGAGAAACGGCTGGAAAAACAAGCATTGATCGTGGAATTGGGCGGCAAGGAAATGGGGCTTGTTGTTGATTCGGTCACGGAAGTTTTGCGGATTGATGAAACGGCAATGGAGGCGGCAGGGACCATTGCCCAGACAAACCGATTTATCCGCGCCATTGGCAAGGTAGCGGACCGGTTATTAATTATCCTTGACCTGGATACATTGTTCACAGCGGAAGAAACAGTAACCATTCAGGCAGCAGGATAAAAAACGGCTAACAAAAGTGCCGGCGCATCCAAATGATGCGCCGGCACTTTTGTTAGCCGAAAAAGAATAGGCTGGTGAGCCTATTCTTTTTCGGATTTGTTCATTGATTTAACGCATTGTTTTTATAGAAGCGGATCCCCCGCAGCGTTAATGTAGCTCCCAGGCCTTTGTTGGTCATCTGATAGACCCAAATGTCCGGCGCTACGGAAATCGCTCCTTGCAACGAACCACCGGATACACTGTCGGTTATGGCAGCGGTTGCTTGTCCGCCCCATTCCCAGCCTTGATCGGTGAAATCAAAAAACGCTTTTTCGGTTGCGAAAACAAAGACCATCATGTATTGTTTAATGCCGAAACCCAACCCTACGGAACCTTCAAGCGTTTTCATAAAAATCTCGCCGCCGGTGCTGTTGATGACGGCCAGACCTTTACCGCCCCCGCCGCCGAGAAGTCCTAAATGAAAGTCGGAATTGTTGAATACGGCGTAGCCGTAGGCATCCTGAACTGCCGATTGGGCGGAAGGATTGATGGTGTATAGTTTTTGCAGTGTTTCGTTGCGCATTTTTCGGATGCCGTCCCGTTTTTCTTCGGCACTGGCGGCATAGGCTGCTGACACCGTTATTGTGAACAACAACAAGAGAATGGTAAGTGTTTTTACCGCTGTATTTAAACGCATATCTTTTCTCCTTGGTCTTGTAAAAAGGAAAGTTACCCAGAGTAAATATTGCTTTGCCATCAGTTTACTATAGCTGTTATTTTACGTCAAGAACTGCCGCCGGATCTAAATTTTACCGGCAGCGGCTTCGCCGGAGCGATTATGAAGGCGGCTGTGGTAAAAAGTTCGATCCGTATAATCATAGCATAGTTAACGAATACTTTTCCAGGTAAATGTAGTTCCTGTTCATGCCGTGTCAGGAAAAAAACGCAATTTGTCGGCAGGAATTTGTGCATCGCAGGGGCAATGCTGTATAATAGTACTGCAAACAATATCGCAATAAGAGGAAAATAAACGACAGATATAGGAAGGACTGAGGGAGAATATGGCTTTATCTGGTAAAGCTCTTGTCGCGCAAGGCGGCGGGCCGACCGCGGTCATTAACCAATCCATGGTGGGGATTGTGTTGGAGGCGCGTAAATTTCCTGAAATTAGTAAAATTTATGGTGCTTTGCATGGTGTGGAAGGCATTTTGAGTGAAGATTTTTTAGATCTGACCCAGGAAACAACACATAATTTGGAGCAGGTGGCATTGACTCCCGCTTCCGCGTTGCTATCCACCCGGGTGAAACCGGATGAAGAATATTGCCGCAAGATTTTCAAAGTGCTGCAGGCGCATGATATTCGTTACTTCTTTTATATTGGCGGGAATGATTCTGCGGATACGGTTCGTATTGTCAGTGAGGAAGCGAAGAAGGCCAATTATGCAATGCGGGCGATCCATGTACCCAAGACGATTGACAATGATCTGGTTCACAATGACCATACGCCGGGTTATGGGTCGGCTGCGCGCTTTATTGTGCAGGCGTTTACCGGCATTAATCTGGATGTGCGGTCGCTGAACGGGGTTTACCTGGGGATCGTCATGGGGCGGCACTCCGGTTTTTTGACGGCCGCAGCTTCGATTGCCAAAAAATATCCGGAGGATGGGCCGCATTTGATCTATTTGCCGGAAAGGCCGTTTGTCATGGAAACATTTTTGCATAACATCAAAACCGTAAACGATAAAAACGGTTTCTGTATTGCGGCCATTTCCGAAGGAATTCAAGACGTAAACGGAGTACCTGTGATTGCCAACCTCATGAAAAATGTAGAACGTGATCCGCATGGCAATATCTCGATGTCCGGTACCGGCGCCTTGGGCGATTTGCTGGCGGATACGGTCAAGGAAAAACTAAATATAAAACGGGTTCGCAGTGATACGTTTGGCTATTTGCAGCGTTCTTTCCTGGGCTGCGTATCTGATGTGGACCAGGCAGAGGCGCGGGAAGTCGGAGAACGGGCGGTTCAACTTGCTGTTTGGAATGATGAGGACGGATCGGTAACCATCCAGCGTACCGGTTACTATTCGGTAGATTATAAATTGATGCCGTTGGCGGAAATTGCCGGACAGACACAATGTGTTCCCGATGAATTTATCAATCCTGCGGGCAACAATGTGACGGATGCGTTTAAATTCTACGTGCGGCCGCTGCTGGGTTCCGGTTTGCAGCCGGTTGCCCGCTTGCGGGCGCCGCGGGTGCCCAAGACGAACAGGGAAGAATAAGTATTCTTGGCAACAGGAAGCAGCGCGTCAGCTGAAGTTCAACTGACGCGCTTTGTTGTTGGCGCCAGGAGCTTGGCATTTATCGGCGTTTGTGCTACTATGCGAATAAGGGCATGTCTTTTAGGGAAGGAATGAGTCAATTGGTTAATCAATATACTCCGCACGGAGTTTGTTCCCGCGGCATCACGTTCGAAGTTGTCGAGGGGAGGTTGCATGACGTTCGCTTTATTGCCGGCTGTCCGGGAAATTTGCTGGCGATCGGCAACTTGTTGGAAGAGATGCGCGTTGAGGAAGCGGTCCAACGGTTAAAAGGCATACGGTGTGATAATAAACCAACTTCGTGTGCGGATCAGTTGGCAATCGCGCTGGAGCAGTATCAAACGCAAAATGCCGGAAAATAGAGGGTATAACCTGTTCGGAAACAGAAAATATGCAACGGAGTGGATTGACGATGAATATCTTTGATATTATCGGTCCGGTCATGATTGGTCCTTCCAGCTCACATACCGCCGGCGCTGTCCGGTTGGGAAATATGGCGCGGAGCGTGTTGGGGGAACCTGTACTAGAAGCGGTGATCGGCCTGCATGGTTCGTTTGCCCAAACCTATCGCGGCCACGGGACCGATGTGGCGCTCGTTGCCGGTTTGATGGGCTGGTCGACTTACGACAACCGCATCCCGGAAGCGTTTGCCTATGCGCAGACGGCAGGGTTAACGGTTCGGTTTGAAATGATCAATTTAGGGGATGCCGCCCATCCGAATTCAGCGCGGCTGCAATTGACCGGCAATAATGGGGGGCAGGTAACCGTGACCGGGGCGTCGATCGGCGGCGGACGGATTATGATCACGGCGGTGGATGATTTTGCGATCGAATTTCACGGGGAACTGATGACCCTGTTGATCCGGCACCAAGACCAGCCGGGAGCGATTGCAGCGGTTGCCAATATCCTCTATGAACAAGGGGTCAACGTCGCAAAAATGGAAGTGTTTCGAACCGATAAAGGGGCCGCGGCGTTAATGATGCTGGAGATTGACCAGGCAATCAACGATGAAGTTGTCAAATTGATTGCTGCGTGTCCGCAAATCAACAGTGTGCGGAAAATTGTTCCGGTTCAGTAATAAGGATTTTTTGTAAACCCGTCGTGGAAGGGGAAGAGATATGGCAGAAAAATTGTCATTGCAACGCTGGATACGGCAAGCGCAGGCGGAACATACGTCGTTATATGCGATTGGCTTGCGGCATCAGACGAAAATGATGGAAATTACAGCGGAAGAACTGTTGGGCAAGATGTCGATGGCGTTAAAAGTAATGGAGGAATCCATCCAAACCGGCTTGCTGGGAAAACGTTCCAAGGGCGGTTTGGTGGGCGGCGATGCCTTGCGGATGCAAAATCAGTTTCAGTCGCAGCCGGAGCAGAGCGTAACCGGACCGATTGTAAACCGGGCGGTCACGTTTGCCCTGGCCGTTGGTGAAGCCAATGCATGCATGGGGCGGATTGTCGCCGCGCCAACTGCCGGCGCCAGCGGTGTTTTGCCGGGGGTTTTATTTGCCCTTGCGGAAACGAAAGGGTTTTCCCGGGAGGAACTGGTTGCTCCGTTATTGGTGGCTGGAATGATCGGCATGGTGATTGCGGAACGGGCTTCTTTGTCCGGCGCCAGCGGCGGCTGCCAGGCCGAGTGCGGATCAGCGGCGGCAATGGCGGCCGGTGCGATTGTCAGCTTGCTGCATGGCAGTCCGGAGCAAATTGGCGATGCGGCAGCGATTGCTTTGAAAAATATGCTGGGATTAGTCTGTGATCCGGTGGCTGGCTTGGTAGAGGTTCCTTGTGTAAAAAGAAATGCGGGCGCAGCAGCGCAAGCGCTGGTTGCGGCTGAAATGGCTCTTGCGGGCATAAAAAGTGTGATCCCGGTCGACCAAGTGATCGATGCGATGGGAGAGATTGGCCGCTGCATGCACACTTCCCTGAAAGAGACGGCCCAAGGCGGATTGGCCGTTTCGCCTGCCGGCTTGGAGAAGGCGTCGCAAATGGGCAGATGCTGCTCCAGTGAATATAAGTGAGCCTTAGGTTCGGAGGGGGTTATTGCCCTCGCCGAACCCTTAGAGCGAACTTAGTTCGAGTCTTACAGGCTGTTAACGAGATAAAAAGCGGAAAAGCCCCTTTTGGGTTAACGGCGATTGGGGAGGGTTATGATGGATTTATTGAAAGCCAAAATTAGAGCGGAGGGAATAGTAATCGACAATTCCTTGCTGAAGGTTGATTCGTTCCTGAACCATCAAATTGACCCGCAGTTTATGCGGCTGGTAGGCGAAGAATTTGCGAACCGGTTCCAAGGCGAAGCGGTTACCAAAATCCTGACGATCGAAGCGTCCGGCATAGCCGTTGCGGTAATGACCGGCCTGGCTATGAATGTTCCGGCGGTGTTTGCCCGAAAAAAGAAATCCATGGCCACCGGCGACGAGGTGTATTCTGCCAAAGTGTATTCTTTTACCAAAAAAGAAACGTACGACGTGATTGTCGCGAAACAATTTCTTTCGCCGGATGACAGGGTGCTGATTATCGATGATTTCCTGGCGAACGGCGAAGCCGCCTTGGGGTTGGCAGCCATCGTGCGTCAGGCGGGCGCCAGCGTAGTGGGGATCGGCATTGTCATTGAAAAATCGTTTCAACCCGGCGCCGAAAAGTTGAAGCGGGCCGGATACCGCGTTGAATCATTGGCGCGGATCGCTTCGTTTTCCCGCGGACAGGTCAATTTCTTGTAACAGTTCTAGATGCCAAACCAGCGGACCAGGCTCAATCGTACGATTGAGCCTGGTCCGCTGGTTCTATACTGTCCTATTTACACGTTATTGGATCTGTTTCAGAATGGCGCGGGCGGCCAGGAGGCCGCTGGCGCTGGCTTGCGCCAAGCCGCGGGTTACTCCCGCGCCGTCGCCGACGGCAAATAATCTGGGGATTTCGGTCTCCAATTCTTTCGTCAATTTCATGCGGGAACTATAGAATTTCACTTCGACGCCATACAGCAAAGTATCGTCGTTGGCCATACCGGGAGCGATTTTGTTCAAGGCGTAAATCATTTCGATGATATTATCCAAGTGCCGTTTTGGCAGCACCAGGCTTAAGTCGCCGGGCGTGGCTTTTAACGTGGGTTTGGTAAAACTTTTGTCCAGCCGGTGTTCGTTGGTCCGGCGGCCTTTGATCAGATCGCCGAAGCGCTGGACGAGGACGCCGCCGCCCAGCATGTTGGAAAACGATGCGATTCGTTTGCCGTATTGGTGCGGCTCCTGGAACGGTTCCGTAAAATGATTGCTGACCAGCAAGGCGAAATTGGTATTTTTGCTGTGCATTTTTTCGTCGCGGTAGCTGTGTCCGTTGACGGTGATGATGCCGTCCGTGTTTTCGGCTACGACATAGCCCTTGGGATTCATACAAAAAGTGCGTACCAGGTCGCCGTACTGCTTCGTGCGATAGACCAATTTGGCTTCGTACACTTCATCGGTAATATGCTGAAAAATTTCCGCCGGAATTTCTACCCGCACACCCACATCGACCTGGTTGTTTTGCAAGGCCAATCCCAAGGCAGTGCATTGTTTGGCAAACCACTCCGAGCCGGCCCGGCCGGGCGCGGCGATCAAATACTTGCATTGGACCATCTCAGAATCTTTGGCAATTTCCAACTGAAAGCCGTCAGGCTGACGATGGATCGCTGTTACCGGGGCGTTGAAACGCATGGTAATCTGTTCTTTGAGGTGTTCATACAGTTTCTCGAGAATTTTCAAGTTGTTTTCCGTTCCCAAATGGCGAACCCGGGCATCCAGCAAGTGCAGGTCGCTGCTCAACGCCAAGCGGCTCAACTGGCTATTGTGCGTGCTGTACGATTCCCTGGGAGCGCCGAAACCTAAGTTAATTTCATCGACATAATCGATCAATGCCACCAGTTCTTTGTCGGAAAGGTAGTCTTGCAGCCAACCGCCAAACTGGGTTGTAAAATTATATTTGCCATCGGAAAAAGCACCGGCGCCGCCAAAGCCGCGCATGATATCGCATGGTTTGCAATGGATGCAGGCAGTGGTTTTTCCTACAGCAATCGGGCACTTGCGGGAATAGATATCGTTTCCTGTTTCTACAAGGATGATTTTGGTGTCGGGTTTATGTTTTACCAATTCATACGCGGCAAAAATTGCCGCCGGTCCGCCACCGATAATACCAACATCATACAGGTTGCTCATAAATTATCGCCTTCCTCTGTTTAGACTCATTGCCAAGCAGAATTGCGGTGTAAAAAGACAACACCTCTTTCATTTTATCAAATTTTTCTTACAATTACAAAGAGCAGGCGATAAGAAAAACCCCGCAGCATTTTTGTGGAACGCCGCGGGGTTTTTCCTGGTTCTGTTATTTGCTTTCCAGATATTCATCGTACGTCATGCGTTTATCGATCAATTCAGTTGGTGTGATTTCGATGATCCGGTTCGCGATTGTCTGAACGAATTGGTGGTCGTGGGAAACAAAGAGGAGAGTCCCGTCGAAGCTGATTAATCCGTTGTTCAGCGAAGTGATGGATTCCAGATCCAAGTGGTTGGTCGGTTCATCGAACAACAGCACATTCGCTCCGCTGAGCATCATCCGGGAGAACATGCAGCGGACCTTTTCGCCGCCGGACAGCACGCTGGCCATCTTTTGCGTTTCTTCACCGGAAAATAACATGCGGCCGAGGAAACCGCGGATAAAGGTTTCGTCCTGATCGCGGGAAAACTGGCGAAGCCAGTCAACCAGATTTAACTCCACGCCTTCAAAAAACGAAGAATTGTCTTTCGGGAAATAAGCCTGGGAGGTAGTTACACCCCATTTAAATTCGCCGCTGTCCGGCTCTAATTCGCCGGTCAAAATCTTGAACAAGGTGGTTGCTGCCAAGCCATTTGAGCCCACGAAAGCAATTTTATCGCCTTTTTCGACCCGGAACGTAACATTGTCTAGAACTTTTTCCCCGTCAATCGTCTTGCTGATGTTTTCGATCATTAATAGTTGATCGCCGGCTTCCCGGTCCGGTTTAAAGGCGATGTAAGGATATTTGCGCGATGACGGACGGATATCTTCCAAAGTCAGCTTTTCCAACAGTTTTTTACGGGAAGTTGCTTGTTTGGATTTAGAAGCATTAGCGCTGAAACGTTGAATAAAAGCCTGTAAATCCTTCATTTTTTCTTCGGTCTGCCGGTTCGCTTCCTTGGCCATTTTTAATGCCAGTTCGCTGGACTGTTGCCAGAAATCATAGTTGCCGACGTATAACTGGATCTTGCTAAAATCGATATCGGCAATGTGGGTGCAGACCTGATTGAGAAAATGGCGGTCGTGAGAAACGACGATGACCGTATTTTCAAAATTAGCGAGGAAATCCTCCAGCCAGCGGATGGATTTGACATCCAAATGGTTGGTAGGCTCATCCAGCAACAGGATATCCGGGCTGCCGAACAGGGCCTGTGCCAACAACACCCGCACTTTGTCGTTGCCGTCCAGATCCTTCATTTTCTGATAGTGGAACTCTTCCGAAATTCCCAGTCCGTTGAGCAGGCGGGCAGCTTCGGTTTCGGCATCCCAACCATTCATTTCGGCAAATTCGCCTTCCAATTCGGCGACTTTGATGCCGTCTTCATCGGAAAAATCCGGTTTGGCATACAGCGCCTCTTTTTCTTCCATAATGGCATACAAACGGGCATGTCCCATGATGACGGTTTTCAATACTTCAAACTCGTCAAATTCATAATGGTTTTGTTTTAGGACCGCCAGCCGTTCGCCTTTGGTGATATCGACAGTGCCGGTGCTGGGTTCAATTTCTCCGGATAAGATTTTTAAAAAGGTCGATTTGCCGGTTCCGTTGGCGCCGATCAGGCCGTAACAGTTGCCGGGGGTAAATTTGATGCTTACATCTTCAAATAAGGCTCGTTTCCCGAACCGCAGACTCAGGTTGCTTGTACTAATCACTTTCTTAATTCCGCCTTCCTTACATTCAGATATTGAAAAAGCCGATTTGCAGTTTCGCATCTCAGCCTTTTTGAACAGCTACTATTTTGGTTGCCGAGGAATCCTTGCTGCTAAAAATAGTTCGGCTATTGCGGAAGCCGACTTGCTTACAGGCATATACTTGTTAACAATAGCATAGTTTCGCAGCGCTGTCAAAGCATTTGAACGCTGGGGCAAAGGGATGAGGCCGATGGGGTTTGTCGATTGTTGTCTGCCGGCTTCGTGGATTATGCCAAGGAACGGATATTATTCCAAAGAAATTATCGAAGTGATCGCAAGAAGGTAAAGCGGCAATTGGCAAAGAATACTATGTAGCGGCTGCCGGATGCGCAAAACAGCGTTCTAGCGAACCGGGCCGGCGGTTGGACGAGAGCCGGGATGCTGCGGTATCGCCGCTGATAAGGATAACGAATTTGAGGTTGACAGGAGTGGGGAACTATATGGTCGAAACAATAGCGGAAAATTTATATCGTATCGAGGTTCCGTTGCCGAAAAACCCTCTGAAAGCGATAAATTCTTATGTGATTACAGGACCAGACCGTAACCTGGTGATTGACACCGGGATGAACCGGGAAGAATGCTGCCAGGCTTTGCAAGCTGGTTTTGCAGAAATTGGTTTGGATTTGGCAAACACCGATTTTTTGCTTACGCATATGCATGCCGATCATTGCGGGCTTGCCTCTGCGTTGATTCATCCTGGCTGCAAAGCCTATGCCAGCCGTCAGGACGGCATGACGATCAATGCGTTTAGCGGCCCGGAGGTTGATGCGCATTGGGATCCCCTGCAGGAGTACGCCGTGCGGCAGGGGTTCCCGGCAGACCTTCTCGCGGTGGCGTTTGAAAAACACCCCGGTCATATTTACCGGCCGGCCTATTCGCTGGATTTTACGTATTTGGCGGAAGGCGATGTGATCAGCGCGGCAGAATACCATTTTCGCTGCGTTTTCACTCCCGGCCATACCCGGGGCCATATTTGCCTCTATGAGCCGAACCGGAAATTTCTGATCTCCGGCGACCACATCCTCGGCGATATTACGCCGAACATATCCCAATGGATCGAAGAAGAAGACGCATTGGCTGTATATTTTGCCAGTCTGGACAAGGTGGCGCAGCTAGAGGTTGACCTGGTCTTGCCGGGCCACCGCAGCCTGTTTACGGATTGCCGGGGGCGGATCAATGAATTGAAGCAACATCATTCGCACCGCCTGGAGGAAGTGCTGCGGATTGTTCAGGAGAATGGACCTCTCAATGCGTATGAAATTGCCATGCATATGAGTTGGGATATACGGGGAACCTGGGCCGATTTTCCGGTAGCGCAGAAGTGGTTTGCGCACGGGGAAGCGATCGCCCACATCAAATACCTGCAGAAAACGGGCCGGCTGGTGTGCGCAGATTCTGGCGAAGCCCCGGTGTTGTATTTTGCACAGTAAAGAACAAAATATTTATTTTTCCTGTCGTTATGAAGCGGCAGGATTTTCTTTTTAGATAGCGAATCATTATTTACAAATTAACATACCAAATCGTTAGGGAAAGAAGATTGGTAGGAATAAGGAAGGGGGTATACCTGGAGTTGCTGTAAATAAAATATTTGGCAAATTTGTCGAAAGACAAAGACGCAAAGCTATGGGTCTACGGATAAGGTATCTATGACTGCCAGGCTGCTGCTTCGCATCCGCGTTGCATTTTGCAGTCAGGCAGAGGTCTGGCTTTTTTTATTTTGGCAAAGCGGTTGTGTTTTACCCGGTCATGGTTGTTTATTGGGAAGGAATCCATAGGTTACGATCGAGTAAAAAGAAGGTAGAGGAGAATTTATAATGGCTGAATATAACGACGCAAAAATGAAACAAGATAAAAATGATTTGACGAATGTTCTGGATGTGAGCAATCTGAAATTGGCGGATATCATCGATATTCGTTTTTTGCAGCAATTTCAGGACGATTTTGCCAAAGGAATCGGTCTTGCCAGTGTTACGGTAGATGTTTCCGGGACCCCTGTTACCAATCCCAGCAGTTATACGCGCTTTTGTGAAAATTATACCCACTCGACGGAGTGTGGCGATAAACGGTGTGCGGAGTCGCATCGCAAGGGAGGGGAAGAGGCGGCTCGAACCGGTAAACCGGTAATCTACGAGTGCCATGCCGGCCTCATTGATTTTGCAGCGCCGATCATGATTGAAGGGAAACTGATCGGGACAATTTTGGGCGGACAAGTACTGACGGATCGTCCGGATGAAGCGAAATATCGCCGGATCGCCGGAGAAATCGGCGTTGACCCGGATGGGTATGTGGAAGCAGTGCAGGAGGTCAGCAGGCTGTCAAGGGAACGGATTGAAGCGGCGGCTAACGTGTTGTTCATTGTAGCCAACAACATGTCCAAGATGGCGTATCAACAGAGAAAATTACAGGCCGTCAGCAACATCCTTAATGATAGTTTGCACCAAATATCGGCCACCATGCAGCAACTGGCCGCTTCGGCAATGACGGTCAGCAGCAATCAAGCCAGCCTCAATACGGAAATCGGCAATGTAAATACGGTAACCGGAAAAATCAACGAGGTGATGGATTTCATCAAAGATATTGCCGACGAGACCCGTCTGTTGGGCCTGAATGCAGCGATTGAGGCAGCCAGAGCGGGCGAAGCCGGTCTGGGATTTGGCGTGGTAGCCCAGGAAATTAGAAACCTCTCCGCCGATTCGAAACAGACGGTAGGGAAAATCAAGGAATTGACGGAAAGCATTAAAAGTTCCGTGGACAAGACGGTCGGCATGGGAAATGAAACCATGATGACGGTGGAGCAGCAAGCGGCGGCGATCGAGGAAATCACGGCAAGTGTGGAAGAAATTACGGGGTTGACCGAACAACTAAGCGAACTGGCAAACGCATTATAATCTGCACTGGTGGAAGGAGGAAACCCTTATGGCGGTTCAACTGGTTGTTTTCACCTTGAATAATGAAGAATACGGGTTGGATGTATCGGCGGTAAATGGGATTTTGCGGTCCAAGAAATTTAAGATCCAATCGATGCCTGGCGTGGCAAAAACGCTGGCCGGAATTATTAATTTGCGGGGCCAAGTCAATTATATTTTCAATTTACGGGCCAAATTTGGTTTGCCGGAAGGGGAACTGGCGGAAGAAAGCAAGTTTGTCATGCTAAATGTACACGAGGCGAATTCCGGTTGTATTGTAGATGAAGTGACGGACATCGTGAAGCTCAATGATGAGGATATACAACCACAGGCAGTTTTTGTCAGCCGCAACGGCGAAAATTACATCCGGGGTATTGGTAAATATCAAGAGCGGCTGATTATTATTTTAGATCCGGAAAAACTATTAGCAATGGAAGAAGCTGCGTTGATCGGAGAAGCCGTGTAAACAGCATCGAGGAAAAATAAACAAAGCAGGCAGAGCGAATGGTTGAAATGCTCTGCCTGCTTTGTTTAGTACACCAGAAAGTATAAAATTTTCCTCTACGCACAGACTGTAAGATCCCTTATGAAGGGATCAACAGTCTGTAACTCGAAATAAGTGCGACTATACTTCAGAGGGCAGTATCCATCTGAAGCAAGTCTTCTATATCTAGTGCACATAAGTGTAACCAGAGGCCTCCGCCGTCGCTAATAAGTGAACCCTGGTTTCAAAAGGCGGTGTAACCTTTTGAAACCAGGGTTCACTTAGTTCGAGTTTTACAGCCTGTTAATCCTTATGCGACAGCGTAGGGTTTATAGGCTGTTAACGAGAGAAAACTCGGCGTAAGCCGGGTTTTCCAATTTTACGGATTGCTTGTGGCGCGGGACTGCTGTGTGAGAAATTCCCAGAACGCTTGGAAACAGCTTAATAAGGGCGGAGGCTGGCAAACGGCATAAAATTGGCGGGTGATGGTAAAGCCGGGCGTGGGAATGATTTGCAGTTGGCCGACGGCAAGTTCTTCTTGGACGGCCCATTTTGAAATATATCCCAGGCCGATTTGGTTCCTGACTGCGGACTTTACGGCTTCATTGCCGTTTACATCAAAGACAACCCGCATCCGCTCCGGCGAAATGCCCTGTTGGCGCAAAGCGGCATGAACGGTTTGCAGGGAACCGGAAGAAGCCGGTCGGGAAACGAAGGGGTAGGAGAAAATCGGTTCTATTCCCGGAGCTTTTCCCAAGGCAGCCGCGATATCCGGATGGGCAATCAGCACCAGTTCGTCCGACCATAGGCGAAGCGATATCTGGTCGTTTGCCGGGGGCATGCCGATAATTGCAATCGGAAATTTACCGGCGGTGAAGCCGGACAGAACCGTTTCGCTATTGCCGGTTTGCAGCGAAATTTGCAATCCGGGCCGGTCGCGCAGAAATTTGGCAATTAAAGGGGGTAAAATGTATTCAGCCGGTATTGTACTGGCGCCGATGCGGATTTCTCCTGCCTGGCCCAACCGCATGGATTGTAATTGTTGGGAAACCATTTCCAACTGGCTATTGATTTTACGAGTATGGGTGAATAATGTTTCGCCGTACACGGTCAGTTTGACGCCGCGGGCGGTGCGCTGGAATAAAGGGCAGCCGAAGGTCTTTTCCAGATTGTCGATATGGAAGGATACTGTCGGTTGGGTTAGTTCAAGCCGTTTGGCGGCGCCGCTGAAACTTCCTTCCTCGGCTACCGTATTGAACACGGACAATAATTGCCAGTGGGACATGTAAAATCACCTCATTTTGTAAGGCTTATTCGCCGCTGCGGAAAAAATGTCCTGTTAAATGGCAGCAAAAAAGGAATTATTCGATTGATATAGAATATACCTGAATGTCATATTGATATATTCTATAATTTATGAGGTGGTAGATGTATGCAGTGGTTGTTGATTATTATTACCGGCATTGTATTCGGTCTGGGAGCTGTGGTGTTGGTGAAGGCTGGTAATCCGGGGAATTACGGTTTTTGCGCCGCTTGCCATTTGCGGGATATTGCCGGAGCGTTGGGGATCCACCAAGTGGCGACGCTACAGTACGTGCGGCCGGAAATTTTGGGCTTTATTCTTGGCTCGTTTGCATTGGCGAAGACAAGCGGCGAATTCCGGCCTCGGGGCGGCGCCAATCCGGCGGTGCGCTTTGTGTTGGGCGCTTTGATGGTTATCGGGGCGCTGGTATTTCTGGGCTGCCCATTGCGGGGTATTTTACGCTTGGCTGGCGGCGACTTAAACGGGTTGGTGGGGTTAGCCGGTTTTGTCGGCGGTATTTTTACCGGCATCGCTTTCTTGAAAAATGGGTATAATTTAGGCCGCAGCCATATTTACCAAGGGACTAACAGATCGGTCGGTTATGTGGCGGCGATAGCTGCATTGGTGTTGGTGGTTGCGGCGGCGACGCATGCCGGATTTTTGCAGTTTAGTGCCAAAGGGCCGGGATCTATGCATGCGCCTTTATTTCTCAGCTTGGTTTTGGGACTGCTGGCAGGAGCGCTCGCATGGAAAACCCGCATGTGTTTGAGCGGCGGCCTGCGTGATTTTATCCTGGTCAGAGATACCTACCTTTTGAAGATTTACGGCGTGATTTTTTTGGCGGCGTTTATCGGCAATCAATACTTTGGTTTCTTCAAACTGGGTTTTGCCGACCAGCCGCTGGCGCATAGCATGCACATCTGGAATTTTTTCGGATTGTTTCTCGTTGGCCTGGCAGCGACCTTGGCCGGCGGCTGTCCGCTTCGGCAGTTGATTATGGCCGGTGAAGGGAATACGGATGCCATGTTTTGCGTGCTGGGCATGCTTGCCGGGGCCGGAATTTCCCATGGCTTGAACGCTGCCGGCAGTGCGGCCGGCGTAGGGGTCAACGGGCAAATTGCTGTGATAGCCGGCTTGCTGATTACTCTGGCCATTGGTTTTGCGCTGCGGGAAAAAATCAGTCTGCAGACGGAGGGATAGACGTGAAAAAAATACTGGATCTTCGGGGTTTAAGCTGCCCCATTCCCTTGATACAAACGAAAAATGCGCTGGAGGATGCGACGGAAGTGTGCGTTACCGTTGACGAACCGGTAGCGAAAGAAAATATTCTTAAGTTTGCCAATTCAAGGCACTATCAGGCGGAATGGAGCGCCGCCGGCGGCGAATACACGATTACGATTCGTAAAGAAATGTAAGAATGGCAAGGCAGTGAATGTGCTATAATTATTCTTGAGTTAAACAGAAGGAGAATAATCAGCATGTGGGTCATTACTTTTTTATCGGTTTTTCATGCGCTGCGGGCGGAAAAAATATTGCAAAAGCAAGGGATCGACGTGAAGTTAATTCCTATTCCCCGCCAATTAAGCGGGTCTTGTGAAGGCCTGGCCGCGCAGTTGGCGGCGGACGATGTCAAACGGGCTGTCACAATTTTGACGGCCAACAGGATCGAGATGGTCCGGCAGGGCGTGGAAGTAAAATGAAGATTTATCTGGATAATGCAGCTACTTCCTGGCCCAAACCGGAAGCTGTTTATACGGCCATGGATTGTTTTCAACGCAATATCGGCGCAAACCCGGGGCGGGGCGTAACCCAATCGAGTCTTGCTTCCAGCGCGCTCGTTTTGGAAACGCGTGAATTGCTGGCGGAGTTGTTTCATATTAACGATCCACTGCGAATCGCCTTTACGCTGAATGTCACAGAAGCCCTGAATCTAGCGCTGAAGGGAATTTTGCTTCCGGGGGATCACTTGATTATCAGCGGCATGGAACATGCTGCTCTTGCCCGGCCGGCTTTTGCATTAAGGAAACAAGGGATAGAGTTGGCAGTAGTTCCCTGTGATGCTGAGGGCTTGCTGGATGTCCGCGATTTGGCCAAAGCGATCCGGCCGAATACGAAAATGGTCGGTTTGTTGCATGCTTCCAATGTGACGGGAACCATCCAGCCTATTGCCGAGGTCGGAAAACTTTGCCGCGAAAAAGAGATCCTGTTTTTGGTTGATTCGGCCCAAAGCGCAGGTGTGCTGCCGATTGATGTCAACCGCCAATGCATTGACATTCTGGCGTTTACGGGCCACAAGGGCCTTTTGGGGCCGCAGGGCACGGGCGGCATTTATGTCCGTCCGGGTATTGCGATCCGTCCGTTGAAAGAAGGCGGGACCGGATCATGGGCGCGCAATATGGAACAGCCGGACATCATGCCGGATTGCTTGGAAAGCGGCACGCTGAACACTCCTGGGATTATTGGCTTGGGAGCCGGGGTGCGGTTTATATTGGCGCAAGGTCTGGAACGCATTCGTCTGCATGAACAGCAGCTTACAGCCCTGCTATGGCACAATTTAAAAAAGATACCGGGGATGACGGTTTACGGTCCGTCAGACCTCAATGGGCGGACAGCGGTCGTTTCGTTTGCGGTTGACAATATGGATCCGAACCAGATCAGTTCCTTCTTGGAAATGGATTATAGGGTTGTGACGCGTGCCGGTCTTCATTGCGCGCCGTTGGCGCATCAAACCATAGGCACGCTTCCAGGCGGGACGTGCCGTCTCAGTCCGGGTTTTTTTACCGGCGGGCGGGAAATTGATGTTGTAATCCAGGCAATCGAGGAAATCACCCGCAAATATCGACGATAAATGAATAACAATTTGGTGGCCGGCAAAAGCCAACTGTATTCTGCGTATAGAAACGGTTGGCTTTTTTTGCGCCAATGGAGCTCAGTGGCAAAATGCCAGCGATCGATTAATTTTGCGAAAATTTTGACAAAAATACGAATGGGGCAGGAAGAAACGGAGGCTCTCTCGAAAAGAAAGCAATACTAAATTTGATTCGCCGGTGTCAAGCCAACGCAAGGAGGAATGAAGATGGGATCAATCCAGCTAACCATTGACGGTAAGAACATCGACGCAGTGGAAGGACTTACTCTGTTGGAAGTTTGCCGCCAAAACCACATTCTGATACCTACCCTTTGCTATTTAGCCGATTTAGTTCCGGAAGGAGCTTGTCGGATCTGTTTGGTGGAAGTAAAAGGAGTCCGTGGGTTAGTGGCATCCTGCAATTATCCGGCTGTAAACGGCATGGAAGTCATTACTTGCAATGAGGCCATCCGGGAAGCCCGCAAAATGAATTTGGAATTATTGTTAGCCAATCACCCAATGGAATGTTTGACCTGTCAGAGGAACTTGAACTGCGAATTGCAGAGTCTGGCTGCGCAGTTCGGAATCAACAGCGTTCCCTGGCAAGGAGAGAAACGGCAGTCGGAGTGCGACGAAGGGAACCCCTTTGTGGTGAGGGATCCGGAGAAATGCATTCTTTGCGGCCGTTGTGTCCGGGTTACGCGTGATATACAGTGCTGCAACGTGTTGGAAAGCACACAGCGCGGCTTTCATGCGAAAGTAACCACCGCCTTTGATGTACCATTGACGGAAACAAACTGTGTTTTTTGCGGCACCTGCGTGTCGGCTTGTCCTACGGCGGCTTTGACGGAAAAACCCATGAAGTATATGGGGCCGGCGGATTACAAGGTGAAAACCACCTGCCCGTTCTGCGGCGTAGGCTGCAACTTCGATCTCAATGTAAAAGAAGGCAAGGTAATCGGCGTTACTTCCAATTTGACTGCGCCGGTCAACGGGCGGTTGACCTGTGTAAAAGGCCGGTTTGGTACGGACTATATCCACAGCGACGAACGGCTGACGGCGCCGCTGATCAAGAAAGACGGACAGTTTGTCGAAGCATCCTGGCCGGAGGCTTTGACGTTGGTTGCCGAAAAATTTGCGTATTATAAAACCACTCACGGCAGTGATTCGATTGCCGCTCTCAGCTCGGCCCGCTGTACCGTCGAGGAAAATTACCTGATCCAGAAATTTATGCGCGCGGTGATTGGTACCAACCATATCGATCACTGCGCCCGTACCTGACACAGCCCTACTGTGGCC
>JAGFXW010000342.1 GCA_017861495.1 Bacillota bacterium | reverse complement strand
CAGACGCTTGTTGACGTCTGCCGTTATCTGAATTACAATGATAAGAAATGAATAGATTTCTCTGTTAGGTGAGGCTCCTGCGTGAACACAGGCCACTGCCCGGAAACGTCGAAAGACGCCAATGGGTAGAACAGGTATTACCGGATTAAGGTTTTACATAATGTGGCTGAGATAGGAATATGCTCTACGTTATGCAGTGCCAAAGCTCAACGAGTAGGGAAGATCGCTGATGAAATCCTTGTAATAGGCTTGGGCCTTCTTCTCGCATGCTGAAGAGGGTCTTTTTGTTTTGTTTACGTGAAAAGAGCGAGACAGGAGGTGGTTTTGTGGATTCCGGCCCTGATAGTATATGGTTCTATAACAATATAGTCTGGATGGTTCGCTGCATGGGCAAGGGGCGGATTCCGGACGGTAAATAAGGAGGCAGTTTGATGAATGAAGCCAAAGCATTGAAAACGTTTTATTTCAGCCAAATGCTGGGCAAACCGATTTATGATTCGGAACGCCGGCAAATCGGCCGGATCAAAGATATGGCGGTGCGCTGGGATGGGTTGTACCCGCAGGTTGTGGGGATAAAATATGCCAGGAAAGTGCACATGCTCATCCCGATTGAACAGGTGCAGGAATGCAATGAACAGGGAATGCAGTTGGCAGGAACTTTTATACCGGAGCAGTGCATCCAATTGCATGAGAGCGACATTTATATCAGCAAATGGCTGTTGGATAAACAAATTATCGACCTTCGTGGTTCGCGGATGGTACGGGCCAACGACATCACGCTGTCCTGGATGATGCAGGATGGCCACATGCGAATGATCCTTGTCGCCGTAGATATCGGCTTGCGGGGTCTTTTCCGCCGTCTGGGCCTCGAATTTTTACTGAAGAACCGTGCGCATAACTTATTGGGCCTTCAATATATTAAACCGTTGGAAAGCTGGACTTCCAGTTTGCAGCTGACGCGGGAAAAGAAGCAGCTCCGTGAATTGCATCCGGCCGATATCGCTGATTTATTGGAAGAAATGGACTATAAAAGTCGGGCCAGCTTTATTGAAAACCTGGATGCGCAGCAGGCAATTGAAGCGCTTACGGAAGTGGATTTGGAAACCCAGGTGGAAATTTTTGAACAAATGGACCGGCAAAAAGCGTCCGATCTCTTGGAAGAAATGCCGCCGGATGAAGCGGCCGATATCCTGGGCGAATTGTCGGTTGAGAAATCGGAAGACCTGTTGCAATTGATGGAAGCCGAAGACGCTGCGGAAGTACGCGAATTGATGCAATATGAAGAAGGAACGGCCGGCGCGTTAATGACAACCGAGTATATCGCGTTCCCGGCTGCCCTTACAGCCCAAGAGGCGATCAACCGCCTGCGGGAGTTGGCGCCAACCGCCGAAATGATTTATTATGTCTTCGTGGTGGACGAAACGGAACATTTGCAAGGCGTTCTATCACTGCGGGAATTGATTATTGCCCATCCGCAGACCGTATTGCAGGACATTATGCATACCAAGGTAGAGTCGGTGCGGGAAGACGACAACCATCGGCGGGTAGCCGAAGTGATTAATAAGTACAGCCTGATTGCGGTGCCGGTGGTGGATGAAGAAAATGTGATATTGGGGATTGTTACGGTTGATGATATTTTGGATATCCTGATACCGGAGCGGGGCGATCGGGAAACCTATCCGTGGTTCGCCATGAGTAAAATGGTAGGGAGGGGGCGGTAAGGTGACCTGGTTAAAAAATACACGCAACAGGACGAAACTGTTTTTTGCCATCATGGGACCGGGTGTGATTACCGCCTTTGCTGATAATGATGCGGGCGGGATTGCGACGTATGCCTCTGCCGGCGCAAATTATGGCTATGCCATGCTGTTTACGTTGTTTATCAGTAGCATTTGTTTGGCGATTGCCCAGGAAATTTCCGCCCGGACCGGCGCGGTTACCGGCCGCGGCTTATCAGACCTTATTCGCGAGCTGTTCGGGGTAAAGTGGACTTTGTTTGCGATGACGGTCCTGTTGATTGCGAATATTGGCACGACCGCTTCGGAATTTTCCGGAATTGCGACCAGTTTTGAAATTTTTGGCGTCAGCAAATATATTTCCGTTCCGCTGGCCGCCGTTTTGATCTGGTGGTTGGTATTAAAAGCGAATTATGAACGGATCGAAAAGATTTTTTTGTTATTATGCGTAACCTTTTTGAGTTATATTATCTCCGGCGTGATCATCGATCCCCCGTGGACGGAGGTGTTGAAAGCGTCCGTTACGCCGACATTTGCTTCCAATGCGAGCTTTTTAATGCTGGCCATCGGCGTTATTGGGACAACGATTACTCCCTGATTGCCTTTTTTATCATCGTAGCAACAGCGGCCACGCTGCATGTCAATGGCATTTCGATCGAAACAGTCGGCGACGCGGCGATTGCGTTGCAGCCATTGGCCGGTAAATATGCCAGTATGTTGTTCTCTTTCGGTCTGCTTGGCGCCTCGATGCTGGCCGCTTTTATCCTGCCGCTCAGTACGGCTTATGCCGTCTGCGAAGCCTTTGGTTTTGAACATGGCATCAGTAAGAATTATGAAGAGGCTCCTGTGTTTTTCGGTCTGTATACTGCCTTGATTGCAATTGGCGCCGGATTGGTGCTGTGGCCGGATCTGTCATTGTACAGCATTATGCTGGCCTCCCAGGTTGTCAACGGCGTACTGCTGCCGCCGATCCTCATTTTTATGGTCCTGATTGCCAGTAATAAAAACGTGATGGGAAACTATGCCAACTCGCGACGGTTCAATGTGATTGCTTGGGTGTTCACGGCCGTTTTGATTGTGCTGACGTTAATGTTGCTGGCGTCTACCATCGCTCCCGGATGGTGGAATAGTGCGATGACATTTTTGGGATTATGATGCGTCGGCCGTTGTCGTAATCCCAGGATAGTTTGTTTGACAAGTCCATTTTGGTGCTGTACAATGATGGGTGTATGGAAAATGAGGTGATGTTTTTTGCACTCGTATCTTGTGGCGTTTATTTTGGCGGTTGCAGCGGTTTATGTCATAACACCCTATGTTAAGGATTTAGCGTTTCGTGTCGGTGCGCTGGATGCGCCAAATGCCCGCAAAGTGCATACGAAGCCGATTCCGCGTATGGGCGGTTTGGCGATCTATGCCGGTTTCGTGCTTGCCGTTCTGGCCAGCATGCGGTTAAGTTTTGAAGTGGTGGGCCTTCTTGTTGGCGGTACCCTTATTTTGGTTCTGGGCATTGTTGACGACTTGAAACAACTTTCTGCGCGGAAGAAGCTGCTGGGGCAAATTGCCGCAGCGATTGTTTTGCTGTTCTTCGATATTCGCATCGAATGGATCAGCAATCCGTTCGGGGATATGGTATTTTTAGATTATTTGTCGATCCCGATTACCATTCTTTGGGTTGTCGGACTGACAAACACCGTGAATTTGATTGATGGCTTGGATGGCTTGGCGGCCGGTGTTTCGACGATTGCGGCGGTAACTATTTTATTTGTCGCTTTGCAGCAAAACTTCTGGATTGTGGCTATTCTGACCTCGGCCTTGGCCGGCAGCGCTCTTGGATTTTTATATTACAATTTTAACCCGGCAAAAATATTTATGGGCGATACGGGCAGCATGTTTTTAGGGTATATGCTGGCAGCGATCTCGGTGATTGGCACGGTGAAGAGTGCGGCTACGATTGCTTTGGTAGTGCCCATTGTTGCACTGGGGCTGCCGATTATGGATACGGCCTTTGCCATTATTCGCCGGTATACGAACGGCCAGCCGATCTTTAAACCCGATAAGGGTCACTTGCATCATCGTCTCCTGGCGATGGGCTTGTCCCAGAAACAGGCTGTTTTATTAATGTATGTGATCAGCGGCTGCCTTGGTGTCAGCGCATTTGTGCTGACGGAAGTGAACAAAATCGATTCGGTCTTGATTGTCATTGGACTTTTGGTTGTATCGTTTTTGGCTGCCAAAAAAATTGGCGTTCTGAAAGATGCCCATACCAGGTAATTCGGCGCGCATAGTGATGATATAAGTGAGCCTTAGGTTCGGAGGGGGTTATGCCCCCGC
>JAGFXW010000341.1 GCA_017861495.1 Bacillota bacterium | reverse complement strand
GGCGAATTTAATCCATCGCCATATTACCGATAATAAAGAAAATTTGAGCATATCGTATAGTCAGCATGGGGAAGATCTATCAGGAGACAAGTCATCTATTACTACTGGTATGGTCGAACAATGGTTTCGCAAGCAATTAACTGAGCGTCGCCAGGAAGATATTTTTAAAGGCAACACTGGTATTGGCCCCCATCGGGATGATATTATTTTATCCGTCAATGGAATTAATTTGCGAAATTATGGATCCCAAGGGCAGCAGAGAACAGGAATTTTGGCTTTAAAACTGGCCGAATTAGAATTCATTAAGTCAGAAACTGGTGAATATCCTATTTTATTACTGGATGATGTGTTAAGCGAACTGGATAGCTTGCGGCGCAGTCAATTGCTTGGTTTCATCAAAGACCGGATTCAGACATTTATTACGGCTACCGATGCCGAAAGTTTTTTAGACCGAAAAATAGGAAAATATTTTACAGTTCATAATGGTTTGGTAACGGAGTGAACGTATGGAACGCGTAAGCAAGATCGTGATGCCGGCATTACAAAGCAACGGAATGAAAGATAAATTTGTAATTTATTATACATTGTCGCATTGGCAGGAAATTGTCGGTCCGGATATTTCGCTGCATACGAATCCCGGCCATGTCCAAGCTGGGACTTTGTTTGTGAATGTTGATAATTCCGTATGGTGCCATCATTTGACGATGATGAAAGAGGACATTCTGGAAAAAATCAATTGCTTTGCTGCCAAATCGTTTGCGGTGGAAAAGATCATTCGTAATATTCGGTTCCAAGCAGGAAATTTGAAAAATAAACAGAATGAGAGTTATCGAGAAGAAACCGAGAAACCAATCGTCTTGACTGTGGAACAACAGGACAGGCAAGCTGCCAAGCAACTGGTTCCCAGTATAGAAAATAAGAACTTGCAGTATCAATTACTTCGTTTGATCAGTAAGGATATGGCATTTAAGAAGTACCGGCGGCTGGAAAAATGGCATGTGTGTCAACAATGCCATTCCTTTTGCGCTCCTACTGAACTGTATTGTGATTCCTGTAAACGGATAAAAAAACAGGAAAAAGAGTTGTCAATCCGCAAATTATTATTAGAGATTCCCTGGTTGACGTTTGAAGAATGCAGTCAGTATGTGGTTTGCACAACCGAAGAATTTAAAAAAGCCAAGAATCACTTGATTGAGAAATTTGCACAGATTGTATATACTGGCTTTCAGGATAAAATACAGATGGCTACTTTGATTATGCTGGTAAAAATGTGTAAACCGAGTGATATAACCGAGGAAATGGAACAACAAATCATAAGAAAATATGGCAGGAGGACGAAAAGTGTTTTTACATCTCGGAGCTGATACAATGATTCCGTTGAAGGACCTCATTGCTATATTTGATTTAAAAAACGACCGCTTGGCTAGCAATAATAAGCGATTTTTAGAAAAAAAAAGCGCAGAAAAAAAAGTAATTGATGTTTCCGGCGGGAACGCGAAAAGTTGCATAATTACCAATAAAGACATATACTTGTCAGGTATATCTTCTTTGACACTCAAAAGAAGGTCAGAGCAATTTGAATTGTAATCTTCGACTGTTAAATTATGGAATGGGGGATCAAGTATGAGTTTGGATGATACGACTGCCGTAAATGGGAGTTATGGGGCTGAGCAGATACAGGTATTGGAAGGCTTGGAGGCAGTTCGTAAACGGCCAAGCATGTATATAGGGAGTACCTCATCCAGAGGGTTGCACCATTTGGTGTACGAAATTGTGGATAATAGTATTGACGAGGCCCTAGCGGGCTATTGCACGAAGATTAATGTGTTTATTCATCCGGATGATACCATCACGGTTATTGATAATGGCCGCGGCATTCCGGTTGATATGCATGAAACCGGTAAACCGGCTGTAGAAGTAGTGTTAACGGTTCTCCATGCCGGTGGAAAATTCGGCGGAGAAGGCTATAAAGTGTCAGGCGGCTTGCACGGTGTCGGTGTTTCGGTTGTCAATGCGCTGAGCGAATGGATGGAAGTGGAAGTCCGCAGGGATGGCAAGATCTATCAGATTCGGTTTGAGGAAGGCCGGACTGTAAAAAGTTTAGAGGTTGTTGGAACGACGACGGAAACAGGGACAAAGGTACATTTTAAACCCGACAAGCAAATTTTTGAAGATACTGTGTTTAGTTTGGATGTTTTGAAGCAACGGCTAAGAGAGTTGGCCTTTTTAAACAAAGGATTGAATATTACGATTACCGATGAGCGTTCCGGTGAAACGATTCCCTTTCATTATGAAGGCGGCATTATTTCGTTTGTAAAGTATTTGAATAAAAATAAAGATATACTGCATCCGGAGCCTATTTACATTGAAGGGTCGCGGGACACGACGATTGTTGAAATTGCGATGCAGTATAATGACAGTTATGCAGAAAATATCCACTCATTTGTCAATAATATCAACACGCAAGAAGGCGGAACCCATCTTAGCGGCTTTAAAATCGCCATGACCCGGACGATGAATGATTTTGCCCGCAAATATAAT
>JAGFXW010000131.1 GCA_017861495.1 Bacillota bacterium | reverse complement strand
TGAAATTTCCAGTATGAAAGAAAAAATAGAAACGCTTTTATCGACGAAAGGGGTAACGGTAGATCATCCCAAAGTTTTGGATTTATTAGCCCAAGCGGGGGCGCAAGTAGATGTTTCGACCGGAAATGTGAAGTTCCCTAAACCGCTCATTGCCGAAGCGGTCAGCAATGTTCCGAAGACGTTTACCTTAGCGGCGGTCGATCCGAAAAACGACTTGGTGTTTCCTCATCCGGAAGGGTTGTTCTACACGCGGACCTGCACGGGCGGCATGTATTATTACAACGAAAAGGAGGACTACCATCTTGTTTCGCCTGCCGATGTCAAGGCGTGGATCAAACTGGTCAATTCACTGGAGCATATCAATTATTGCGCTCTGCCATCAACGGCGGGGGACTATGTTCCGGCGGAGACCATTGATATTCATACCCTGCGAAACGTGTTGGAGCATACCCAAAAACACGTGTGGGTTCAGCCTTATGATGGCGAAAATGCCACTTTTTTGCTGGAATTGGCGGCGGCCCGGGTCGGCGGAAAGGATGAGCTCAAGAAACGACCGATCATTAGTTTTATTACCTGCTCTGTGCCGGGCTTCCAGTATAAATGGATGGACATGGAAGCCTTGCTGAAATGCTGTGAGTACGGGGTGCCGATCCAGGCCTGTTCATTGCCGACTGCCGGAGCCAACACACCTGTTACCTTGCAGGGAACTGCTTTGATGGCCTGTACGGAAGTCTTGGCGCTAATTATCATGGCGCAGTTGATTGCGCCTGGAACACCGGTTATTGCGACGCCACTGTTATTCGCGATGGATATGAAAACGACGTATACCCTGCAGTCCCCGATTGAGGTTACCATGGGAAGAATGATTGCGATGCAGGTATTCAACGAAGGATATGGCATTTGTGCCCATAGCTACGGCAGCGGTACGGACAGCTTTATTATTGACGGCCAATCGATGATTGAGCGGACCTCCTTATCGCAAATGCTCGCGCTGTCAGGCGCTTCGGTGTTAGGCGGAGCCGGGCAGATTGAAGTGGCGATGACCATCAGCCCGATTCAACTGATCATTGATAATGAACTATTCGGCATGGTGAAAACGCTGAAGAAGGGGCTGGCAATCAATGATGATACGCTGGCCTGGGATGAAGTGATGGACTTGGATGCGACAAAATCCTTCATTGATTCGGAACATACCTTCGCCCATTTCCGTTCGATGTCCAGAACCAAGCTGTTTAACCGGGATTCAAGGCCAACGTGGGAAAAAGACGGAAAAAAAGATTTGGTTGCCAAAGCGAAAGATGTATACCAGACCATTCAGGCTAAATACCAGCCGATAGAAGTAGAACTGGATATATTGGCGGCCATGGATCAAATTGTAACAGCTGCGGATAAAAAGTTAATCAAAGCAGAAAAGGAGAGATGATGGTGAAAGAACCTGCTTATAAAAAGACAGAAAAATGGTGGTTAGGTTTGGTTGTTCTATTTTATGCGTTGTACAATATCCCCGGGTTGCCGGCTTATGGCGACTCAGGCGCGGCGATTTGGCACGGCGCCTTGACCATTATTCCCCTTTGGATCATTTCGTATGGCGGCATGGTTGTATTAAACCGGCAGCGAAAATTGAAGCCGGTAAAAGACGGTTCCGGGGAAGCCGAACCCCTGCAAGAAAAAATGATTGCGAAAGGTGGGGTTTAAGTGTTATCAGTAACAACTACATGGTCTATTTATATCCTCTATATGGGGGCGTTGATTGGTTTTGGGATTTATATCTGGTGGAAAGAAAAAAACGCCTCAGCCCGCCACTTTTATACGGCCGGCAATACGATCAACTGGTTTGTTTTATGTATGACCTATATTGCGGCCTTGATGAGCACCTGGGTGTTCTTCTCCGGTCCCGGCGGATATTATCGCGGCGGATTTGGCTATTTTATGTCTGAACTAAGTTATATGCCGTTGTTCCCGGTTTTGACGTATTTTGTCATGAATAAGGTGTGGCTGCTCAATACGCAGCGGCAGTACAGCACTCCGGCGGATATTTACGATGACCGCTTTCGCAGTCCAATGCTGAGATTGTTTTTGGCAGTTGTGTTTTTCAGTGTATCGCTGCCTTACGCGGCCGCGATTTATATGGCCTGCGGCAAGGCGGCGGAAATTGCCAGCGGCGGAGCAATTCCGCAAAGCAGCGCAGTGATATTTGTTGGGATCACCGCCTTGTTGTTTATGCCGTTCGGCGGTGTGAAATCGATTGCCTGGGCGGCAACGGTCCAAGCCTGGATTTTTATGGCTGCTTTATGGACGATCGGTTTCAGCGCTCTCTATTACGGTTTCTCAGGCGATATTCTTCATTCCATTTCGGTTGTTTGGCAAAATAACAACAACTGGTTCTCCTATCCCGGACCGGCGGAATGGGTTCCGTATTCAGCCCGGTTTGGCTATCCGCTCGCTTGTGCGATTGGCTGGACAATCATGCTGCCGGATGTATTCATTCGCGCCGGCTATTTTGGTAAAAACCTGGCTGCGCAACGGAAGCTGATGATGTTCCAGCCATTCTTGCAGATTATTGTCTGGACCGGCACGATGGTGATCGGTTTTGCGGCGATTGCCTTGGTTCCTGGCTTAAAAGGCGGCGAAACGGAACTCGTAATCCCGTTGTTGATTGAAAAAATTATTTCGCCGCAAGCGATGCAATTTGCGGCCGTCTTAATGGGGATCTTTGTATTGGGTGCGCTGGCCAAAGGCCTTTCAGCTGCCACTTCGCATCTGTTGGTGGCCGGGTCGATCATCTCGGAAGATATTTTAACCCGGCTGCTGCATTTGGACGTGAACCCCAAAATGCATATGATTATGGCCCGCCTGGCGGTTGTTTGTCTCGGCTTGGCCTCATTGTGGCTCGCGTTGAATCCGCCTGAATTGATCTGGACGTTGATCATGTTTGCGATTGCCGTTGTCATGCCGTTGTTCCCGGTTCTGGTTGCCGCATTGTATTGGCGAAGGGCTACGAAAGCAGCTGCCATTGTCTCTTCCGTCGTAGGTGTGGCGACTGTTTTGGCCACTTACTTTGTCTTCCATGCCGGCGACAGCTGGTACGGAACGTTTGGCATGGCAGTTTCCGCAGTCTTGATGATTGCCGTTAGTTATGCAACCGAGAAAACAGACGAAAAAGTGCTGAATGAGTTTTATGGCGCTTTGGCGAAAGCGGAAGAACAATACTACGCGTAATGCCGGCAGGCATTTTCAACATGGGATCGGTTACGGATCGATACAGAAAAAAGACAGTTGATATTTAGGAGGGAAACAGTATGGTTTTGAAAAAAATAGCGCAAAGCTTATTGGACGGGCAAGTAAAAAAAGTAAAGGAACTGGCACAGCAGGCGATTGACGAAGGCTGTACCGGCAAACAAATTTTGACGGAAGGCCTGTTGGCCGGGATGAATGAGGTCGGCGTCCTGTTTCAGGAGGGAGAACTGTTTGTCCCGGAAGTGCTGATGGCTGCAAAGGCGATGCATGCCGGCATGGAAGTCATTTCCCCGTTATTAAAAGAAGGGGACAATGAAAGCAAAGGGAAAATTTTATTGGCAACCGTGGAAGGGGACTTGCACGATATCGGCATCAAGCTGGTTGGTATGATGTTGGCGGGAGCCGGATATGAAATTGTTCATTTGGGGGTCGATGTTTCCGCCGACAAAATTGTCGAGGCGGTCAAAGAACATCAGCCGAAGATCGTCGGCTTGGCCGCGCTGTTGACGACGTCGATGATGAATATGAAGGATGTTGTTGCGGCGCTGAAAGAAGCGGAAGTGTTTGATCAGGTCAAGATCATTGCCGGCGGGGCGCCGGTGACCGACCGGTTTGCCGAAGAAATTGGCGCGTATTATGCGGCCGATGCCGTTTATGCAGTAGAGTTAGCCAATCAATTTTGTTAAAGGGGAATCGATTATGAATGGCAAGGAACGAGTATTAGCGGCATTAAACTTTCAACCGACGGACCGGACTCCCTGGGTGCCGTACGCCGGAGTCCAAACGGCAAATTTAATTGGTTTGGCTGCCGATGAGTATTTGCAGAGCGCCGATCACATTTTCAACGGAATCATGAAGGCGTATGAATTGTACCAGCCTGACGGCCTGCCGGTTGTGTTTGACATCCAGATGGAGGCAGAAGCGCTAGGCTGTGAGGTGAAGTGGGCGAAGAAAAATCCGCCGGCCGTAAAAACGCACATCCTGGACAGCAAAAAACTCTCGGAATTACAATTGCCGGCCGAAACAGACGGGCGTTATCCGATTGCTTTGGATGCGGCGCGGAAAATTGTCGCCGCTATCGGCGAAAAAGTCGCAGTCTATGGATTGATTTGCGGACCGTTTACCCTGGCCCTCCATTTAAAAGGAACGGATATCTTTACCGAAATGATCGAAGAACCGGAAGAGATTGAAAAATTAATTGAATTTTGTACGCTGGTCGGCAAAGATTTATCCAGAATGTATGCGGAAGCCGGCGTGGATGTGATTGCAGTAGTCGACCCGATGACCTCGCAAATCTCCCCCCGCTCTTTCAAACGTTTTGTTTTGCCGTACACAACCGATTTAAACCGGTATGTTAAGTCGCTGGGCCTGAAAGTAACCAGTTTTTGTTGCGGCGATGCCACGAAAAACATTGAGTTGATGTGCCAAACGGAAACGGATGGCATTGCCTTTGATGAAAATGTGAAATTGGCGTATGCGAAAGAAATTGCCAGTAAATATCGAGTCGCATATGGCGGGAACCTGCCGCTGACCACCGTGATGTTGTTTGGTTCGCCGGTTGAGAACATTGAAGAGGCGCGGCGCGAAGTGGAAATCGGCCAAGGCGTAGGCTACATTCTTTCGCCAGGCTGCGATATCCCATTCGAAACGCCGGTAAACAATTTGGTGGCGGTTTCTAACTACATTAACGGAACCTTTTCCTCGTTGGATATCCTCGAATCGGAAGGACAATTCCAGGAGGAAAATGAGCCGGAACTGGAAGATGTAGAAATCAAGCCGGGGGAAGTGTTTATCGAAATTGTCACCTTGGATTCGGAAGGCTGCCCGCCGTGCCAATATATGTGTGAAGCGGTCCGCAAGATCGAACCAGTCTACGGCAGCCGCCTAACGTGGCGGGAAAGCTTGGTGAAAACACGGGCCGGCATCAAAAGAATGGCAAAATTGGGCGTAAAAAACCTGCCGGCCATCTTGATTAATAACGAAGTTGTATTTGATAATATCATTCCTTCCGAGAACGAACTGACATCAGCGATTGAAAAACGGATCGGCTGATTGTTCGGTGGAAAGCCAATGGCAATGCGGGTTGTTTCCGGTCGCAATCGGTCGGGATAACCTGCATTGCCCACTTTCATCCGGCAGCGCGAAAATCGGCTTGTTTTCGGGACGGTTTAGGGGATGTTTACTGACGGGGGGCGTAAGAATGGTTGAAATTTTTGTCCATAAAAACGATACGGAAATTGTGCTCAAGGCTCCGGAAAATAGCAGTATGCTCGAACTATTGAACGATCATAACCTGACTGCGTACGCGCCCTGCGGCGGAAACGGCCGGTGCGGAAAATGCAAAATTTTGCTTTCCGGCCCGGCGAACCCAATCACTCCGGCCGAACAGGCGAGCCTGTCGGAGGATGAAGTGGCAAAAGGGGTCCGGCTAGCCTGTCAGACTCTTGTTGCCGGCAGCGCGCAAATCACAATAGTAGACGGGTTTTGCGAGAATACGGCAAAAAAAGACCTGAAACCGCATGCCGTTTATCCGCTGCAGCCTATCATCCGCCAAAAGACCGCGCGTTTAGGAACGCCGACGCTGCAAAAGGGCAACAGCCTGGTTGACGTGATCAAACAGGAACTTGGCGAGGTGCCGATTGGATTCAATTTGTTACAGGAAATAGCAAGGAATATCCAAGGGAACCAGCGGGTCGTGTGTACGTTATATGATGATGAATTGATTGATTTGGCACAAGACACAGGCCGGAGCGGCGCGTATGGCATTGCCGTGGATATTGGCACAACCACCGTGGTTTGTTATCTCCTGGATTTAACCACAGGGGTTCAGCTGGCAGCAGCTTCCCGGCAAAATCCACAGTGCATGGCGGGCGCCGATGTGATTTCCCGCATCCATTATACGGTGGAAAATAAAACCGGATTAGGGAAGTTGCAGACAAAAATCATTCAAACGATTGATGAACTGATCGGCGAATTGGCCAGGACGGCCGGAATTTCCAGCAGGCATATCTATCAGAGTGTATTGGTAGGCAATACGACGATGCAGCATTTGTTTTTGGGACTGGCCTGCCGGAGTTTGTCTTTGCTGCCGTTTTCTCCGGTTACGACCGATGCGCTGACAGCAAATGCCGTTGATTTCCCAATAACCAATATGAATTCCCATGGGAAAATTGTATTTATGCCCGGGATAGGGGGTTTTGTCGGCTCCGATACGGTAGGAGCGATTCTTGCGGCAGAAGGGATAGGCGACCGGAAAAAGTGCCAGCTGCTGTTGGATTTAGGAACCAACGGGGAGATTGTCTTATCCACTCCAACCGGGCGTTATGCTTGTTCTACTGCGGCAGGGCCGGCCTTTGAAGGCGCCAATATCCAATGGGGAATGCAGGCGTTTAACGGGGCGATTGATACCGTTCATTTGGCGGAGGACCTTGTTTTTCATACGATCGGCGATCAGCCCCCCAGGGGAATTTGCGGATCCGGTTTGATTGATGCCGTCAGTGAATTGGTGAAGGCGGGTATGGTCGAGGCTTCCGGCAAGATCGTTGATCCGGAAGAGATTGCAAACCCAAAACTTGCCGGGAGAATCACCAAAAACGGCCGAAAAAAAGAAATTATCCTGGTCGCAGCGGATAAATCGAATAGCGGAGGGCAGATTACGTTAACACAGCAAGACATCCGCCAGCTTCAATTGGCCAAGGGGGCCATACGGGCCGGTGTTAACATTCTCATGCGCGTGGCGGGGGTTGC
>JAGFXW010000340.1 GCA_017861495.1 Bacillota bacterium | reverse complement strand
CCGCCGGGAACCGACATGGACTGTCCAAAAACCGGCCGCTGTTGTTGCATCGCCTCACTGGCGGCTTTGCTGATTTTGCCGATAAAAGCCTGGTTTCTCTGCCCAATATGGTCCACACTATCAATTCGCCGGCCATCTTGATCGAACAAGACCGCTTCTCCGCCAGCCACGCGGGCAATCAGCGGCAAGGCTTGTGTAAGCGCTTCCTTCAATTTGGCTTCTCTTTCCACCCGTTCCAGATTACTGCAGGCAATCACATACCGGCCGATCGGCAACACCCAGGCCTCAGCCTGTTCGACAAATTGCGACGGCCCGAACAGAGGCAGCTGGCTTTTCGCAGCCTCTCTCGCCAATGAATACACTTGTCCCAAATAGTCACGGATTTCATTGCCATGCGAGTCCACCGTTTTCAGCCGGCGTCCTTCCGAATCGGTAACTGTGGCTATCCCCCCCGTGATACGGGCCAGCACAGGTAATGACCTGCATAATTGTGTTAACAGTTCCTTATCATCCAATACGTTCACCTGCCAACCGTTTTATCTTCGCCATCGTGCCAACTTGCAAGAAAGAACAACCTACCCACTCTTTATCCATCATATCATACAAAAATACCGCCATCAATCCTCCCTTGTCCACCGCTTGCTTGCTTGAGCTCGCCCAGGGCCCGCAAATTTATATTTCGCAGCGTAAAAAAGCCCCAAAAGCCTTTGGACTTTCGGAGCTTCATTGCTCATATTCAATTCTTCATTGATACACTTTGGCGAAAGACAACTTCTGCTGATTTCATAAGAAATAATAGCCTATATTTGACCGTTCGTCAAGAGCCGTCAATCCTCACACCGGCTTTCCTATACTCCGCCGGTCCGGCGTCACGTCTTTACAGCCTTGCCGTTTCTGGCAGCGGCTGCAATTTCCTTCACACGACGTCAGCAACAATTGATTGCAGCGCGGACAGCGGATATTCCCCGACGACACTTGATTGGCGCATTGCGGACAAATGATGGCATTTACTTTTTCTTCCATTCCAACTCCTCTTTTCCTTCCCCGGCAACATCAAAGGAACACCAGCAGCCGGCTGAGAACGCCGCCGATCAGAAAGGCCGATACCCACGAACCAATCCAAATCAGCATCCCTTCCGTTTTGCCGCGCTCTTTTATCATAACAATCATCGAAGCCACACAGGGCACAAATAACGTAATCGTCACCAGCGATACCAGCATTTGATCCGGCGTCATGGCAATTTCCCGCAATCCGGCAGCCCCAAAATCCCGGCGGATAAGCCCCATGATAAACGCAGTCGCCGTTTCCTTTGGCAATTGCAAAATCCCTGTGGTCAACGGCGCCACCGCCCCTTGGATCGCTGTCAAAGCGCCGGTAAGTTCAAGCGCGCTGATGATCAACGCCCCCAGCATGAACAAGGGAGTCGCCTCTTCCAAAAAGGCGTAGGACTTGGTCACCGTTTTTTTCAAAACATTTTCCATGCGCGGCCAGCGAATCGGCGGCAAGTCAATAAACAAATCCGTCGATTCACCCGGCAAAACCGCGTGCAGTATTTTTCCGACCAATCCAAGAACCAGAAGCATGACAATGCAGTACACAACAATGTATTTCATTCCCAATGCGGCCAGCATACCGGAAATAACTCCCAGTTGGGCCGAACAGGGAATGGCCAGCCCCAAAACAACCGTCGCAATCGTACGTTCGCGGGCCGAGCCAAGAATGCGCGTCGTGATGGTTGCCATCGTGACACAGCCAAACCCTAAAATCATGGGAATAATCGCCCGTCCATTGAGGCCAATCGTATTCATCATGCGATCCACCAAGGTCGCCAGCCTGGGAAGGTAGCCGGAGTCCTCCATGATCGATAACACAAAGTAAAACCCGGCAACCAACGGCAGCAACAAACCCAGAATATAGGTCACCGTCATCGTTGCCAATCCATACTCACCGATTAAAATGACGCCGACCACCGAATCCTCGGCAATGAAGCGGCCGATAAAACCACGGACCGCCGGTTCATAGTAGCCGGCCATCAACGATTTTTCCGTAAAACCGACAATATCCTGCGCCACCAAAACACCGATTACATAATAAATCGCGTATAATGCCGCAAAAAAAATCGGGATCCCTGTCCACGGCTGGATCATCCACCGCCCCACCCGGGCGGTAAACCGCAACCCTTCCTTATTTTCCCGCACTACATGGTGCAAAATATCATTGACCCGATGACGCCGGTCATGATAGATTTCCTCGCGCTGCGTTCCCGGTTCCACACCATGCCGCTCGGCAACATTCGGATCGCCTTCCAGCACAAGCAGCGCTTCCGCCCAAGATCCGGTGCGGTTCAACATTTCCTGCAAACTGCGCTTTAAGGCCGCCGGAATGTGTCCTTCGCGCGCCTCGTACAAACGGGTTTTCAATGCGTCCAGCCCTTCGCCCCGAACCGCGACGGTAGAAAGAACCGGCACACCCAGCAAATCTTCCAGCAAATCCGTATCCACGGCAATTCCCTCTTTGGCGGCCTCATCCATCATGTTTAATACGACAATCACGGGAATTCCCGTATCA
>JAGFXW010000130.1 GCA_017861495.1 Bacillota bacterium | reverse complement strand
TATTTTGCTGGCCATGTCTGCAGTTTTGGCGTCTGGACTGGGATTGGTTACGATCACCTTTGATCTGGAACGAATCGGCGGATTTTCGAGTAACCAATACGCCGTGTGGATCGAAGACAGCAACGGGAATTATATTAAAACCATATCTGCGACACGGTTTGCGGCGAATGGTGGGTTTACTAAGCGGCCTGCCACGCTGCCGGTTTGGGTAAAGGTGTCGGACTGGGCTAATCGTTCGCAGTCGGAAGTTGATGCGGTTAGTACGGCAACGCCTGGAACCGGAACAATCACCGTGCAGTGGGATGGAACAGACAGTCAAGGCCGGGTGGTTTCGCCTGGGGCGTATGTTTATAAAATCGAAGCCAATATTTTTATGGATAAAAGAGTACTCTGGAGTGGGGTAATTTCAGTTGGCCAGGAGGCTAATTCTTCGGTTGCGACGGCTGAATACGTACCTGATAAAGAAACTGCTGCACAAAAAGGATTGTTAATAACGAATGTGAAGGCAAGTTATAAGTAGTTTTATCCGCTTGGTCGGAAATGATAGAGAATATGCAAGAACATAAAAAGTACAAGCCTTCGCTGGTTTTGGCGAAGGCTTGTACTTTTTATGTAAAAACAAGGGTTGGAAGAACAGGAGATTATCATGCGCCGTTAAACACAGAGCCAGCTCACTACACAGAAAACACTTACCATCCACATGGCATTCACACCAGCTATCAGTTTTAACATTGTTGAATACCCTCCTTTCCAAGCGGATTATTTTTTGCGTCCCGAGATTACAAGAGATTTGAATGTGTTCTAGAATAAATTATAGAATGTGTTCTATAATTTATTCTAGAACACATTCTATAACATGTCAAGCCGTTTTGCGGGCTATAAGAAAAAAATTTTCGCAGGAGGGCAAAAAAATAAGCCCCCTTGGTTAGGGGGATTATTCGGCCGGTTATTCTTCGCATTGGATGTACATGCTGCCGCCGACAAATTCCCGCAGGATGGAGTTAAAGGGAACCTTGGAAACACCAAGGGGCTCGAAGAAGGACAGCAAGTTCAATAAACGTTCTTTGGTAGCATAATGCGGGCTGTTTTCCTGCACCTTTTGCAAGCAAGCTTCGGCAAACGGCCTTAGGGCGTTCATTTCATACAGTAAGCTGGAGTTAAACATGACGTCGGCTTCTTCGTGGAATTTAAATACATTACTGTATTCTCCCCGGCGTACGCTGGCCCAGCGGTCGAATGTCCCTTCCGGCGTTGTTCCCCGGAACCGGTCATCCCGGACCATGCGGCGGATTAATCGGACTTCCGTGGTAGGAACCCGGTTCATCAAGTCGATATTGAGTTCAAACAGGGCGCCAATATAAACTTTAAAAAATGTATTTCGGTTGATGGAGGATATCAATTGGGGATTTAAAGCATGCATTCCTTCAATAACGAGGATTTCAGCCGGACCGAGATGCAATGTTTTTGTTTTGTCGGACCGGCATCCGGTGCGAAAGTCAAACGTAGGGGTTTCGATGGTTTCGCCGTCGATCAATTGTTTAAAATGCTGCTGCAGCAGATGGATATCGAGGGCCTCAAAGGCTTCAAAATCGTAATTTCCGTCGCTGTCACGCGGTGTTTGGTCACGGTTCAAAAAATAATCGTCCAGGGACAGCGGAATGGGTTTCAATCCGTTGACGCGCAGTTGGGTGGAGAGTCGGCAGGAGAATGTAGTTTTGCCGGAGGAAGATGGTCCGGAAATCAGGATCACGCGCACGGCGCGGCGCTGTTGCAGGATGGAATCGGCGATATCGGAAATTTCTTTTTCTTGCAGGGCTTCGGCAATACTAAGCAATTCCAGGCTTTGGCCGGAAGCAATGTAGGAATTGACATCCGCAACTAATTCTAACTTCATATTGCGCAGCCAATGTTGGGATTTATCGTACGTTGCTGATAATTTTTCCGGCAGGATGAATGGTTTTTCTTCTGCAGCTTCTGTGTCGAAAAAATCAATGATAAAGCCGGAAGAAAAAGGGATGATCCGGAAAGGCTCAATCAGTGCGGTATTGGTGTTGGCCGGATAAATTGTTTTAACAATAGTATCATCCACTTTATAATGGTAGTAACCGTCTTTTTTAAACAGGAATTGGATGGGGCTCACTTTATCCGCCCATTCCTGCAGTTTGTTCTCCGGGAAATAAATCGTGGACTACTTTAATTAAGCCCAATTTTACCGTTTGGCGGGATTGGCGCAAATGAGTTTCACGCATCGTGCCACCTCCTGTGCGGTTGTAGTGTTGCTTTTATGGTAAAATCTTTCAACATGATCTTTCTGAAATCCTTTAAACGAACTGTAAATGATAAAAATAGAAATATTTTACAGAGGAAATACGACTTTGGGGGCGAAGAAAATGCAAAAAATAGATTGGCGGTGATCGGATGATAAAAATCGGGGATCGCTGTATTTCGGTCAAAAAAGGGGATATCACCCAGGAAAAAACAGATGCGATTGTGAACCCGGCAAATAGCAAGCTCATGCATGGCGGAGGTGCGGCCAAGGCGATTGTTGTAAGCGGCGGCATTGAGATCCAGCAGCAAAGCAACACGATTATACGGAAAATCGGCTTCCTGCCGGTCGGCAAGGCTGTAATTACGGATGCGGGATCGCTGTTCTGCAAATTTGTCATCCATACGGTTGGACCGCAAATGGGTGAGGGAGATGAAACGGCAAAATTACGGAAGGCGGTTCTCAACAGCTTGCGGCTTGCTGATTTATATAATTTAGGATCCCTTTCCATGCCGGCAATATCGAGCGGAATTTTTGGCTTTCCCAAACCAGAATGCGCTAAAATCCTGCTGGAAACAACGAAGGAATTTTTACAGCAAAATGATACATCGCTGAAAGAAGTGGTGATGTGTAATTATGATGAAGAAACATTCCGGATTTTTTTGGAGCAGGAACGTTGTCTCCTTGAACGGGAATGAAGAGAGATGGATGCTTTCTGGCCAGCCTGTAAATTTTGTTCCAGTGTGTTGTAGTTGATGATCAGCGGTGTTCGCTTGCCGGCGAAGGGATCGCGAAGATATAAGTGAGCCTTAGGTTCGGAGGGGGTTATTGCCCCCGCCGAACCCTTAGAGTGAACTTAGTTCGAGTGTTATAGCCTGTTGATCCCCGACCTAAGAGGGCGGGGTCTTACAGGCTGTTAACGAGATAAAAGGAGGAAAAAAGGATGAAGACAGCCCAACAATATGAGGATAGCCTGCGTAAGCTCAATTTTAAAGTGTATCTGCAGGGAGAATTAGTGGAAAATCCGGTGGATCATCCGATCATTCGGCCATCTATGAACTCGGTTAAGGCAACCTATGCACTGGCGGAAGATCCGCAGTATGCGGAATTAATGACGGCGACCTCCCATCTCAGCGGCAAAACAATAAACCGGTTCTGCCATTTGCATCAAAGTACGGATGACTTGATCAAGAAAGTGAAAATGCAGCGGTTATTGGGCCAAAAAACAGCCGCCTGTTTTCAACGCTGTGTCGGCATGGATGCTATTAACGCGGTGGATAGTACAACGTTCGAAATGGATCAAAAAATGGGTACCGATTATCATAAGCGGTTTCTTGCTTTTTTGCGCCGGATGCAGGATGAAGATTGGACGGTTGACGGTGCGATGACCGACCCGAAAGGGGACCGCAGTCTTGCGCCCAGCAAGCAGGCTGATCCGGACCTGTTTGTCCATGTTGTAGAAAAAAGGGCCGACGGGATTGTGGTATGCGGCGCCAAAGCGCATCAGACCGGGGCGCTCAATTCGCATTGGATTTTGGTGATGCCGACGATTTCTATGGGCAAGGAAGACGCTGATTACGCGATTTCTTTCTGTGCTCCTGCAGATGCGGAAGGGATCTTTTATATTTATGGCCGCCAGTCCTGTGATACCCGCAAACTGGAGAACGGCACGATCGATGTCGGCAACAAGCAATTCGGTGGACATGAGGCGTTGATGGTTTTTGACCACTTGTTTATTCCTTGGGAAAATGTATTCATGTGCGGCGAGTACGAATTCAGCGGCATGATGGTGGAGCGGTTTGCCGGCTATCATCGTCAAAGCTATGGGGGCTGTAAGGTTGGCGTCGGCGACGTGCTGATCGGCGCTGCAGCCTTAGCGGCGGATTATAATGGGGCGGCAAAGGCAACCCATCTCAAAGATAAACTGATTGAAATGATCCATTTGAACGAAACGTTGTATTCCTGTGGTATCGCTTGTTCGGCGGCAGGCTGCCCAACCGCTTCGGGGACTTATTTGATCGACCTGATGTTGGCGAATGTTTGTAAGCAGAACGTGACCCGCTTTCCGTATGAGATTGCCCGGTTGGCCGAGGATATCGCCGGCGGCCTGATGGTAACGATGCCGTCAGAGCAAGATTTACGTCATCCGGTGATCGGGAAAGTAGTGGAAAAATATTTTAAAGGTGTGGCCTCGGTTCCGACCGAACACCGGATGCGGATTTTGCGGTTAATTGAGAATATCACCCTGGGGACTGCTGCGGTTGGCTACCGCACGGAATCGATGCATGGAGCTGGTTCGCCGCAGGCGCAGCGCATCATGATTTCCCGCCAAAGTAATTTGGAGCATAAAAAAGAGCTGGCCAAAGCAATTGCCGGAATTCCCGGGAAATAAATGCAAACTTACTTCAGCTGGAGTTCCTGGGCCCGAGCTGAGATCGTATAGGCTGTACAGCGGTGGTTTTCGGCAAAGGGCGAAAGTTTCTTTGCCGATTTGCCGTTATGGTTCGGAAAGAGGGTATTTTGCTTCGCAAGGGGAATGTTTGTAACAATGAGGTTGGCGGGGAGGTGGAAATAGGTCATGGCAAATTGGTCGTTTGACTCAATTATTAATCGGGAAAATAGCGGCTGCCGGAAATGGGATGGGCGCAAGAGTGTTTTCGGTACGGATGACGTATTGCCGATGTGGATTGCGGATATGGATTTCCAATCGCCGCCGGTCGTCATGGAGGCTTTGCAAAAAAGCGCAGCGCATGGGGTTTATGGGTATGCCTTAAAACCAGAAACCTACTATGATGCAATTGTGAATTGGATGGGCCGGCGTTACGGATGTCCGATTGAACGGGACTGGATCTTGGATACTCCAGGGGTTGTTCCGGCGATTAATCTTGCGATTCAAGCCTTTACCAGGCCATGCGATAAAATCATCATACAGCCGCCGGTTTATCCGCCGTTCTATTCTTCCATCGTGAAAAACCGCCGGCAGGTCGTGGAAAATCCCCTTGCTGTGCAAAATGGCCGTTATGTGATGGATTTGCATGATTTAGAGAAGAAAATGCAGCTGGACATCAAGATGTTGATTTTGGCAAGTCCCCACAACCCGGTCGGCCGGGTATGGACCCGGGAGGAATTGCAAGCCCTGGCCAATTTGTGCCTGCGGTATAATGTGCTGATTTTAGCGGATGAAATCCATAGCGATTTTGTGTTCTCGGGGCATCAGTTTATTCCTCTGCGGTCATTAAACCCGGAGGTTGCGCGAGCAACCATTACTTGTATTGCGCCCAGCAAGAGTTTTAACCTGGCCGGTTTAAAAACCGCTGCTACCATCATTTCCAATCGGAAATTACGCGAACTTTTTTATACTGCCTTGGAGGCGGTGCACATTGCCGACGGAAATATCTTCGGGATTGCCGCGTTGGAGGCCGCTTACCGCTATGGCGCGGAGTGGCTGGATGAATTGGTACAGTACCTGGAAAAGAACGCTGATTTTTTGGCGAAATATATGAAGGATAAGGTTCCCGGGATCCGTTTGCTGCGACCGGAAGGAACGTATTTGGCCTGGTTGGATTGTCGGGAATTGGGATTATCGCAAGCGGATCTGCGCCAGTTTTTTGTCCAGAGAGCAAAAGTCGGGCTGAATGACGGGCTTGCTTTCGGCAAGCAAGGGGAAGGCTTCATGCGGTTAAATTTTGGCTGCCCGCAGGCAACGCTGCAGGATGGGTTGACACGGATCGAAAGGGCGGTCAAAATGCGATAAGTAAGGCGATGATCCGGAACATGGAACCTGGAATAGAGGGCAGAGTGCCTTTGACGGAGGGATACGATTGCCATCATTGAACGCTGATATTCAGGAGCTATTTCAAGAATTGGATACCGGGCCTGGCGGGTTGGGTGAACGGGAAGCGGCAGAGCGTTTAAAACGTTTTGGGATCAATGCCTTGGAGCAGAACCGCATGTTGGGCGATGTGGAGGCTTTTTTGCGCCAATTTTCCAATCCTTTGGTCCTGATACTCTTGATTTCGGCCGTGTTGTCATATTTCTTGGTGGAAGTCAGCGGCGCGTTGATTATTCTAACCTTGGTGCTGCTGAGCGTTGTATTGCAATTTTATCATGAACGGCGCTCTATGAAGGCGGCTGCGGAACTAAGCCGCCAGGTAGCGGTCCATGCGACGGTGCTGCGGGATGGTGTAAAGAAGGAGATAGAGATTGGCCGGGTTGTTCCCGGCGACGTAGTCTTTCTTTCCGCCGGCGATATTATTCCCGGTGATTCCCGCTTGCTTTCGGTAAATAATTTATATGTCAATCAATCGACGTTAACCGGAGAATCGTTCCCGGTGGAAAAAAGGGCAGTCCCCACAGTTCAGACGGCGACGCTGCTCACCGAAATGGAATACGCCCTGTTTATGTGGTCAAGCGTTACCAGCGGCATGGGGCAGGCGGTTATTGTATCCACGGGTAAAGAGACCGAAATCGGTAAAATTGCCCATGCGTTAACCGCTCAGCCGCCTATAACGGATTTTGAACATGGGATCAGGGATTTCAGCGGCTTGTTGGTGCGGATTATTTTTATTCTTGTATCCATCATTTTTTTGATCAATGCGCTGATGCAGAAAGGCTTTTTTGAGTCATTTCTTTTTGCGGTGGCGATTTCCGTCGGATTAACGCCGGAACTGCTGCCAATGATCATGGCGATTAATTTGGCCAATGGCGCGGTTGCCATGTCCCATAAAGGGGTCATTGTAAAATGGCTGGCATCCATTCAAAACTTCGGCAGTATGGATGTGCTGTGTTCCGACAAGACGGGAACGTTGACCGAAGGCGAATTGAAATTAATTGGCTACCAGGATTTTGCCGGGAACGCTGACGAACGGATCATCTTGTTTGCTTATTTGAATAGCGTGTTACAAGGCGGCATGAGAAATCCCCTGGATTTGGCGATTGTTGAGGCCGGAAAACCGGCGGAGGCGGATTTATACCGGAAAGTGGATGAAATTCCGTTTGATTTTGTGCGCCGGATGTTGTCGGTTGTGGTTGCAAAGGGAACGGAACGGATTTTGATTGTAAAAGGCGCGCCGGAAAGCGTATTTGCATCGTGTACCCACTATTATCAAGCGGGAACGGTACAGGACTTTACGGATGAGGCAAAAGATGCGATAAAAAACCATTTTGACACGCAGAGTTCCCAGGGCTATAAAGTCATTGCCATTGCTTATAAGCCGGTGTTGCCGGACCAGGATATTTTTACTACCCAAGATGAGCAAGAACTTATTCTAGCCGGCATATTGAGTTTTTTTGATCCGCCGAAGAATTCCGTTGCGGAAACCATCCGGGAAATCAATCAACTCGGAGTTGTGATCAAGATTCTAACCGGTGACAATGAATTGATCACCCGCAAGGTCTGCGAAGAAGTAGGGATACCGGTCACACGGATTTTGTCGGGGGCGGATTTAGACCGGATCGGTAATGAAGCCTTAGGCAGGATTGTCGATGAAACCTCGGTATTTGTCCGCTTGACCCCCGATCAAAAAGACCGGATTATTCATCTGTTACGGCGGAATAAGCATGTAGTTGGTTACATCGGTGACGGGATTAATGATGCGCCTTCGCTGCGGGCTGCGGATGTTGGCATTTCCGTCAACAATGCAGTGGATGTGGCAAAGGCTTCGGCCGCGTTAATTCTTATGGACAAGAGTCTTGCGGCGTTGAAAGACGGCATTATCGAAGGGCGCCGGACGTTTTCCAACACGATGAAATATATTATGATGGGCACGAGTTCTAACTTTGGGAATATGTTTAGCATGTCGGTAGCTACGATCCTGGTACCGTTTTTACCGATGCTTCCGGTGCAGGTTTTATTGAACAATTTTCTGTATGATATGTCTCAAATCGCTATTCCCACCGATACGGTCGATCAAGAAGCGTGCAGCAGGCCGAAGCGCTGGAATATGGCCTTTATTCGCCACTTTATGATTGTATTCGGTTCGGTGAGTTCGTTGTTTGATATTTTATTGTTCTTTTTGCTGATTTATGTTTTTCACGCAACAGAACCGGTTTTTCAGACCGCCTGGTTTGTAGAATCTCTGGCAACGCAAGTGTTGGTAATTTATATTATCCGGTCCCGGCATAGCATTTTCCACAGTTTGCCGGGAAAATGGCTGATGGCGACAACGCTGCTTAGTGTTATTGTCGGCACTATAATCGCGTACTCCTCATTGGGAAGTTTCTTTGGCTTTATGCCTTTGCCCATGATGTATTTTTCTACCATAGCGGTGTTGGTAATTATTTACCTTGTTTTAGTAGAATATACAAAGCGTTGGTTTTTCAAACGGTATGGATGGTAAGCGCCTGCCTGGATATGGTATTATAGTTTTGCAAAAGTGTTAGGATGAAAGCGGGAGAGGGAGAAAGAACATGGCAGAGGACAAAAAACTGGTTTTTCCGGCAGAACTTCGTTATCACAAAGAACATACCTGGGCTAAGGTGGAAGGGAACCAAATCAGGATAGGAATTAGTGATTTTGCCCAGGATCAATTGGGCGATATCATCTATATTGAATTGCCGCAAGTCGGCCAGATATTTTCACAGGGTAAGGAGTTTGGCACTGCCGAGTCGGCGAAATCGGTTTCGGCGCTCTATATGCCCGTCGGCGGAAAAGTTGTCGCTGTTAATTCGGCGGCGGAGGACGAGCCAGGCATAGTAAACCAGGATCCGTACGGTGCAGGCTGGATGGTTTTGATTGAACCGGAAAATGGGCAAGATGTGAATGGATTATTGACGAGCGATCAATATTGCGGTCAGCTATAGGTTCCCGCTTCTTGCAGGAAAAATTTTTACAAGCCTTGATTTTTTTAGAAACTACAAGCCTTGATTTTTTTAGAAACTTGTACTATGATTATGATTAATTACAAAACGCAAAAGCAATGTCGCTTTTTAAAGATTACCGCAAGGGTCTTTAAAAAGCGATTTTATTTTATTCGCTTTCTTATTGTTTGAGCCACAGTAAGAAAGCAACGAGCCTGTTTCTGCTGTTTCATTTTTTCTTGGAGGGGGGAGCTGCCGCTGTTGTTTGTTAACGCAATGGAAAAAATAAGAGGAGGCGATGTGTTTTGAGGTATAAACAATTCACAAAATGGGGCATTTTCTTTTTAATGTTAGTCATGATTGCCGGCTTGGCGGCCGGTTGCGGCGGCGGAGCAAGCAAGGATGTAAAAATTGGGTTGGTGTATGAATTAACGGGCGGAACCGCCACGTTTGGTTCTGCGGCTGCCAATGGGGCGAAATTGGCGGTGAAAGAGATCAATGCCAAGGGTGGAGTTTTGGGAAAACAAATTCAACTCGTTACGGCTGACAATAAGAGTGAACCTTCCGAATCGGCCAATGCAATGACCAAAGTAATCACCCAGGATAAAGTCATTGCAGTTACCGGCTTTACCACCAGTTCGAACGCGATTGCCGGCGCATCGGTAGCGGAAGCGAATAAAATTCCGTTTATCACAGCGGCAGCGACCAATCCGAAAGTAACTGTCGACGACAAAAGCGGGAAAGTAAAAGATTACACGTTCCGGGTATGTTTTATCGATCCGTTCCAAGGGACGGTAGGGGCTAACTTTGCTTTGAACAGCTTAAAAGTGAAGCAGGTAGCTGTGATGATTGACAACAGCAGCGATTACAGCAAAGGGCTGGCAAAATTCTTTACTGATGCGTTCACCAAGGGCGGCGGAACGATTTTGGCAGAAGAGGCTTATTTGCAGAAGGATCAGGATTTCAAAACCGTCCTGACAAAAATAAAAGCGTTGAACCCGGAAATGATCTATGTACCGGGTTATTATGAAGAAGTCGGAAAGATCGTGAAACAAGCGCGCGAGTTAGGCATTACCGTACCGATTTTGGGCGGCGATGGCTGGGATTCGCCGAAGTTGATCGAAATTGGCGGTGCGGCAATGAACAATACATACTTCACGAACCATTATTCCGTTGAAGATACCAGCCCTGCATCCAAAACATTCGTCGATGCTTACAAGAAAGAATACGGACAAGTTCCGGATGCGATGGCTGTTCTTGGTTATGATGCAATGTATGTGATGGTAGACGCGATCAAACGCGCCAACAGCGCGGAACCGGATAAAATTCGCGAGGCCCTTGCGGCCACGAAAGAATATAAAGGCGTTACCGGTGATTTGACTATGAACGCTACGCATGACGCCGTGAAGAGCGCGGTTATCATCGAAATTAAAGATGGAAAACAAGTCTACAAAGAAACCGTGAAGCCGTAGGGGTAACAAGAATGAAAACAAGGCCGTCCTTTAAGTGGAAAACTTAAGGCGGTCTTTTTTTTCTGCCGTTAGGCGGCCGGCTCATGTTGACAATGTTTGATTTTCGTGTGTATGCTTAAGAGAAAAGGGTGGATCCGGAATGTTCGGACGAGGAGTGAGCAGATGACACAGTTGTGGCAGTTAATCACCGATTCTATCGCGAGCTGGGGCTATTCGGCTATTTTTGTGGGAATGGCGTTAGAAAGCGCCAATATTCCTATTCCCAGTGAGTTGATCTTTGGGTTTGCCGGATACCTTGTTTACTTAGGTCGTCTGGATTTCTTCTGGGTTGTTATTGCCGGCGTTCTTGGCGGTTTGTTCGGGTCGATTTTATCCTATTTGCTAGGCTACTATAAAGGACAGGCGTTCGTCCTCCGTTACGGGAAATATGTGCTTCTTTCACCGAAGAAGCTGGCCATGGCCCAGCATTGGTTTGACCGTTATGGCTTAGCGGCGACTTTTTTTGGCCGGTTGTTGCCGTTTATTCGTACCTTCATTTCGCTGCCGGCCGGATTTGCGAAAGTGAATTTCACCAAGTTTGTCGTGTATACTCTGCTGGGGTCTATTCCTTGGACCATTGCCATCGTGTATATTGGTATGGTCTTGGGCGAGCGGTGGCAGGTGATGAACGCCATTGGCCATGATATTGGTGTGGCGATCGCTGCAGCGGTTATTATCGGATTGATTGTTTGGCTGAAAAAAGACCGGGACGATAAATCAGCCGGGTAATGGTTCTGGATGCCAGTTATTCTTCATGACGGCGGCATTTAACCTTGCAATTTATAAACGGGGGTTTAGCGTATAGAATCCTTGACAGCAGACGGTTATTTAGGATATAATGTCAACGTACAAATGCCGGTATAGCTCAGCTGGTAGAGCATCTCATTCGTAATGAGAGGGTC
>JAGFXW010000129.1 GCA_017861495.1 Bacillota bacterium | reverse complement strand
GATTGTGGAAGAAGATACAAATGAGTTAAAATCACTCATCGACGCGCTGGATGATGGAGCTTGGTTTGACCAAAACATGCTGCAAACTGCTCGATGGATACAAGAATATTATGTTTGTTCTTATGGCGAAGCACTACGCTTGTTTATCCCTGGGAAAACAGGATTAAAAACTGCGGTCGGTTATTGTCTTCGCGATATGGCAACGCCATTAGAACAGACCGATTTTTCCGGCAAACCGGATCTTTATTGGTTGGTATACCAGTATTTAACAGACAAGGGGCCTGTGTCGGAGAAATCGTTAACGCAAAAATTTGGCAGTGAAACGAAAAAAATCTTACGGTATTTTCTGCGGCAAAAAGTGATCCGTACTGCATCAATAAACCGTAAAGCGGCCGAATACCGTTATCAAACGATTGTTACGTTGGCGGTTCCTTTCACTGAAGCCGAGAGGATGGAGAAAGAATTTTCGTTGCAAAAACAAGGACAAAAACGTTTATTGGCCGCTCTACTTGCGAAAAATCAATTAACGTCAACGGAATTGCGGCAACAAAATATTTTAATGGATTCTGTTTATCGTTTGGAAAAACAGAAAGTGGTTCGTATTGAAAAAGTCCGGGTAATCCGGGATAGTTATTCTGATATTACGATCGCAACCCAACAGGTGGAGTTGACGGAAGAACAAAAAGTTGTTTATGAAACAATCTATCCGGCAATTTGTGCAAAACAATATGCATCATATCTTTTGCATGGCATAACCGGCAGTGGGAAAACACAAGTCTATCTGGAGGCAGCTGCGGCAGTCCGGAAGCTTGGCCGTCAAGTGATTGTCCTTGTACCGGAAATTGCGTTGACCGATCAGATTGTCCGTCGGTTTAAAAGCCGTTTTGGCGCTGATGTCGTTGTACTGCACAGCAAGATATCAACCGGAGAACGGTTTGACACTTGGCAGCGAATCCGTCATGGAGAAGCCGGTATTGTAATTGGCGCCCGTTCGGCAATCTTTGCGCCAGTGCCTGATCTGGGGATCGTAATTATTGATGAAGAACATGAGTTTACCTATAAACAAGAGGAAGCGCCGCGTTATCATGCCCGGGAAGTTGCGCAAATGCGGGCCCGGTTAAGCAATGCGGTTGTAATTCTTGGCAGTGCAACGCCATCCATCGAATCGTATTATTGCGCGCAACAAGGTGTTCATACGTTGCTACACCTGACAAAACGGATCGATGGGGCGTTCTTGCCAAAAGTGCACATTGTTGATATGCGGGAAGAGTTACAGCAGGGGAACCGTTCCGTGCTATCAGGCGCATTGCAAACACTCTTGCAGCAGACAGTAGCCGAAGGCAATCAGGCGATTATCCTGTTAAACCGACGGGGCTATTCGACGTTTGTTATGTGCCGTGAATGTGGACGTGTCTTGTGTTGCCGGCATTGCGCGATTTCTTTAGTGTACCATATGACGGATAAAAGTTTACGGTGTCATTATTGTGGCAGTACTTTCCCTGTTCCCGACGTATGTCCGCACTGCAGCAGCCGCTACATCAAATTTTTCGGCACCGGCACGCAAAAGGTGGAAGAAGAACTGGCCCGTCTTTTGCCAACGGCCCGTATTATCCGCATGGATCAGGATACAACCGGTCGTAAAATGGGGCATGAAAAAATAATTCAGCCGTTTGCCGCTGGAAAATATGATATTTTATTAGGTACGCAAATGGTCGCAAAAGGCCACGACATCCAAAATGTGACGGCTGTAGGGATGATTTCAGCCGATACAGCACTAAACTTACCCGATTTCCGCGCAGCGGAGAAAACATTTGCACTGATTACGCAAGTTGCCGGTCGAGCCGGCCGCGGTCGAAAACCGGGAGAAGTTGTCGTTCAAACTTATAATCCAGAACATTTTGCGATACAAACCGGAGCGGCTCAAGATTATGAAGCTTTTTTTACGGAGGAATTAAGATGCCGTAAAGAATTGTATTATCCACCTTTTGACAACCTATTAAAAATTATGGTGCAGGCAAAAGAGGATGGCCTTGCCCGGCGGAACGCGGAGGCTGTTGCTCGAGCGCTGCGAACGGCTGTTGCACAATTTTCAGAATTTGAAATTATTGGACCGGTTCCAGCGGTTATCACGCGGTTAAAAGATGTATTTCGAATGATTATCCTGATAAAAGCGCCGGATTTGACAAAAATAAAGCAGGTTTTACTACAGGAAGGTTTGGACCGGCGGGCAGACATTATTATTGATGTTGATCCAGTCAATATGACGTGATCGAGGCACTCATAGATTTTTTTTTTCGAGTGTGTTAAAATTGTAAAAGGAATTTAACTAGGAGGGGCTTGGATGGCAATCCTTACTATACGCAAGGCTGGCGACCCGGTACTGAAAAAGAAAGCGGAACCTGTTGCCAGTATCGATCGAAAAATAAAGCAGTTGCTGGATGATATGAGTCAAACCATGTACCAAGCGGACGGAGTCGGGCTTGCCGCTCCGCAGGTGGGAGTATCGCAAAGAATTATCGTCGTAGACGTTGGTGAGGGATTGATCGAATTGGTCAATCCGGTTATCACTGCGAAAGAAGGGTCTTTGGTGTCAATGGAAGGCTGTTTAAGCGTTCCAGGAATTTTTGGCGATGTAGAACGATGCGCCTCGGTTACTGTTGAAGGCTATAACCGGCATAAGAAAAAAGTTCGTATTTCTGCCGAGGGCTTGCTGGCTAAGGCATTACAGCACGAGATTGATCATCTGGAAGGGATATTATTCATTGAGTTGGCCAAAACGTTACATAAGGAACAAAGCTGATGCGTAAATTACGGATCGTATTCATGGGAACGCCTGATTTCGCTGTACCTTGCCTTGACCGTTTGGTAAGAGATGAACATCAAATTATTGCTGTGGTTACCCAGCCCGATCGGCCCAAAGGGCGTGGCCGTCATTTTACGCCTTCGCCAGTTAAAGAATATGCCCAAGAATATAATTTGCCGGTTTTGCAACCGGAGAAGATTAAAGATCCGGGTTTTATGGAACAACTGGCTGTTTTGCAGCCGGATGTAATTGTTGTTGTGGCGTTTGGACAGTTTTTGCCGCAGCGGTTATTGGATTTGCCGTCCTTAGGCTGTATTAACGTCCATGCTTCTTTGTTGCCTAAATATCGTGGTGCAGCGCCCATTCATTGGGCAATCATGAATGGGGAAACAAGCACGGGTGTCACCACTATGTATATGGATAGTGGGATGGATACCGGCGATATGATTTTGAAGCGGGAAACCCCGATTTCACCAGACGAAAATACCGGCCAGCTTCATGACCGCCTTAGCAGTTTAGGGGCTGGCTTATTGGCGCAAACTTTAGAATTAGCAGTTGAAAATAAGGCTCCGCGTACGCCGCAAAACTCTGAGGAGGCATCGTATGCGCCTCTTTTGACAAGGCAAATTGAAGCAATCGACTGGAAACGGTCGGCTATGGAGATCCATAATCAGGTTAGAGGCCTGAATCCATGGCCAGGAGCGTATTGCCTCTATAATGACCGGACGTTAAAAATCTGGCGTACCCATATTCAAGAAACTGTAGGAATTTTTGCGGCCCCTGGTTGTATTGTCGCCGTTGAGCGGGATTGTTTGCTGGTGGCAGCCGGAAATGGAACTATTTGCATTGATGAAGTTCAACCACAAAATAAGCGCCGTATGGGTGTCGGTGATTTTTCAACCGGTTATCGGGTAAATGCAGGGGAGATATTAGAATAAAAATGAGAAAGATGAGTGAAGTAATCCAACGCCCGAAAAAACGCTTGTTTATTGCATTGATACTATTGAGCCTGGCTGTAACAGCCGTATCGACTTATGGCATTTGGATGGTGAGTTTTCCGGGACTAAGTAATATAAGTATTCACTTGCCGGTGATCTTAGGAACTTTATTGGCCATTGCGTTGCTTGTGATTGCCAGCGGTATCGTGGGAATCATTTTAGCGATCATGGGCTTTCCAACACTACATTTTTTTCGGGGGATTGCGTGGTCGACAGTGAATATTCTTTTTCCTATGGCAACAATGATTGGCCGTTTATTTGATGTTGACAAGGAGAAGGTGGAACGTTCTTTTATTGAAGTCAGCAATCATTTGATCCGTCAGAAACGATATAAGATTGCACCAGAAAAATTATTAATTCTTACGCCGCATTGTATTCAAAACGAGGAGTGCCCGCATAAAATTACCCGTGACGCTGCTAATTGCCGGTCTTGTGGACGTTGTCAAGTGGGTGACTTATTGCAGCTTAGTCGTAAATATGGAGTAAATTTAGCAATTGTAACCGGAGGGACATTGGCGCGCAAAGTAGTCAAATCCCTCCGTCCTCATGCCATTTTGGCAATTGCTTGTGAACGGGATTTGACGAGTGGAATCCAGGATGTTTTTCCCTTGCCGGTGATCGGCATATTAAATGAACGCCCCTGTGGACCATGTTGCAATACCCGGGTTGACATGGAGCAAGTTGAGCAGGCAATATGCAGTTTTTTGGAAGGGGATTTCTGAATGAAAGCAAGAGAGTTAGCATTAACAATCATTGGTGAAATTTATAGTAAACAAGCATACGCCAACATCGTATTAGCGAAAGAATTTAACAGCCGTCGTCTCCAGGATCAAGACCGGCGTTTTGTAACGGAGTTAGTATATGGAACGGTTAAAACCGGTGAGACTTTGGATTGGATATTAAAACATTATGTAGACCGTCCGCTGAAAAAAATTCCACCGGTGATACTCAATATTCTCCGGTTGGGTATTTATCAGTTATTTTTTTTGTCAAAAGTTCCCGTGTCGGCAGCTTGCAATGAAGCAGTAGAATTGGCAAAAAAGTACGGTCATGGCGGAACGGTGAAGTTTGTGAACGCTGTGTTGCGTAATGCTGCCCGGAAACCGGAGAAGGTCGTTTATCCGGATCGTCAGGAAAACCCGGTTGCATACCTTGCATTACGCTATTATCATCCGGAATGGATTGTTTCCCGCTGGATCGAACGGTTGGGTGTTGACGCTTGCGAAAAGTTGTGCCAGGCGAATAATATTACTCCGCCTTTATCGATCCGCACAAATACACTGAAGCTTGACCGGGCCGCGCTTATGAGTCGACTGGTTGATGAAGATGTAAGTTGTGAGATTTCCCAATGGGCGCCGGAAGGAATACTCTGTCGAAAATTCCCGGCACTGAGCCACCTTAATTCCTTAAAGGAAGGATTATTTCAAGTCCAAGACGAAAGTTCCATGATGGTTGCGCATGTTTTAGATCCGCAGCCAGGAGACTTTGTCATCGACGCGTGTGGCGCGCCGGGGGGGAAAAGTACACATATTGCGGCCTTGATGAGAAATACCGGCCGGGTTTTATCAGTAGATATTCATGAACATAAGGCATCCATTATCCGTCAAAACGCGGAACGGCTGGGAATCACAATCGTTGATGCGGTCACCATGGATGCGGAAAAATTGGATACGCTGTATGCCGGACAAGCGGATAGAGTGCTTGTAGACGCGCCTTGTTCCGGGTTGGGCGTATTAAGAAAAAAACCAGATTCCCGTTGGCGAAAAACGCCCCAAATGCTAAAAGAATTACCTGTGTTGCAGATGAATATTTTACGCAGTGCGGCTGCTTGCCTCAAACCAGGCGGAACGCTTGTTTATAGCACTTGTACAACGGAACCGGAGGAAAACCAGGAGATTGTCCAACGTTTTCTTAAGGATCATCCAACTTATATGTTGCAGGAAACCGGACAGTTTTTACCGGTAAAACGCATAGGGAGTTTGGTGCAATTGTGGCCGCATCTGGATGATGTGGATGGCTTTTTCATTGCCCGTATGGTAAAGGGGAAATAGAGTATTCATCGTGAGGAACGAAACATGAAAAAAGATCTTTTTGGCTTGTTTGTTCATGAAATTGCAGCAGAAATTATACCGCTTGGATTAGAAAAGTACCGCGCCAAACAAATTGCGGAATGGCTATACCGACGCGGTGCTGTTCGATTCCTGGATATGGATAATTTATCCTTAAAAAATAGATTGTTATTAGATGATATGTTTACGATAACAACGGCAAAAGTACGGACGGTCCAACATGCGGCCGACGGCAGCACGGATAAGTATTTGTTGGCTTTTCCAGATGGATCCGCAGTAGAGACTGTTTTGATGCGGCATCCGTATGGCAATAGTGTTTGCGTGTCTACTCAGGTTGGATGTGCGATGGGCTGCCGTTTTTGCGCATCTACTTTACTAGGTAAAAGCAGGGACTTATCGGCCGGCGAAATATTGCGCCAGGTACTCTTTATTCAACATGCTTTGCAGCAAGAAAATTCGAAAATTCATTCGCTTGTTATTATGGGTACTGGTGAGCCTTTGGAGAATTACGACAATGTCTTGCGGTTTATGCGTTTATGCCACGAACCCTATTGCCTGAATCTCAGTTACCGCCATATGACATTGTCGACGTCAGGCTTGGTTCCGCAGATTGATGCATTGGCAGAAGAAGGATTGCCCATTACACTATCGATTTCACTGCATTCTCCTAACAATACAATCCGCTCCGAAATAATGCCTATCAATAGAAAATACCCGTTGGAAACGGTATTGGCTGCGGCCGACCGTTATGCAGAAAAGACGGGCCGCAGGGTTACTTATGAGTATATTTTATTGCATGGAATTAATTCTTTTCCTGAGCAGGCGCGGGAATTAGCCTCATTATTGCGCGGCCGGTTGGCAAATGTGAACCTGATCCCGGCCAATCCGGTTCCGGAACGAGGCATTCTGCGGCCGGCTGAGGCATCCATACGGGAATTTTTAACCATTTTACAGCAGCGGGGTATTACGGCTACCGTCCGGAAGGAGATGGGTTCTGATATTCAAGCAGCGTGTGGACAACTGCGTTATCGATCATTCAAAGAAGCTCCTAAGAATATAAGTGAGCCTTAGGTTCGGAGGGGGTTATTGCTCCCGCCGAACCCTTAGAGCGAACTTAAGACTGAGGCTCGAAATCTTTGATTTCGCGAAGCCGAAGTTTCCCT
>JAGFXW010000339.1 GCA_017861495.1 Bacillota bacterium | reverse complement strand
GCCGGGACTTTGAACCGGATGCCGGACGATGTATTCATCAATACACCACAATTTTTAGAAAAACTCGGCAAAGTGATGCAGGAATACAACATAAAACCGGAACTCGAAATCTTTGACGCCGGGATGATCCATATTACGGAATACTATCTCAAAAATGGGATCTTGAAATCGCCGCCGCATTATCAATTTGTGCTGGGTGTACCCGGCGGTTGCACAGCTACGGTAGAAGATTTAATCCATTTAAAAGATTTGCTGCCGAAAGATGCCACCTGGTCTGCTTTGGGTATCAGCAAATTCCACTTGTCATTAATGTATGCGACCATTGCGCTTGGTGGACATGTTCGCGTCGGTTTGGAAGACAATCTTTATTACAGCAAGGGACGGCTGGCTACAAATCCGGACCTTGTGGCCCGTGCGGCCCGTTTAATCAAAGAAGCAAACAAAGAAGTGGCCACGCCGGCTGAAGCAAGACAAATATTGGGCTTAAAAGGAAGCCGAAACTAGAAATTTGACGGAATTAATGGAGGAAAAGGAAATGAGAGAAGCTGTTATCGTATCGGCAGCCCGTACGCCGGTAGGCCGGGTCCGTGGCGCGCTTGCCTCTGTACCCGCCTATCAACTGGGTGCTTTGGCAGTCAAAGAAGCGGTAAAACGCGCTGCGATCGATCCGAACGAAATTGATGATGTAATCTTTGGCAATCTGATGAACAATGAAACGAATAATATGGCCCGGATGGTGGGACTCAGCGCAGGCCTGCCGATCAGTGTCCCGGGAGTTACCTTGGACAGGCAATGCGGCGCCGGGTTGAACGCCATCGCCTATGCCGCCATCTTGATACAAGCCGGATATGGCGATGTCATGGTGGCCGGAGGGGTGGAAAGTGATTCGACCCGCTGTTATGTGATGGAAAAGCCGACCGCAGCTTACCAGGTTATGCCGCCGCAATGGGCGGTAATCCATACGGCTCCAGGAGAAATGAATGTTCCCATGGGAATTACGGCCGAAAATTTGGCGGAGAAGTACAAGCTTTCTCGTGAGGATTGTGACCAATTTTCGGTGCTTAGCCATCAAAAAGCGGCGCAAGCCTGGGATGGCGGTTATTTTGACAGCCAAATCGTGCCGGTTGAGGTATCCCTGGGTAAAGGGAAAACGGTTTTGGTTGCCAAAGATGAAATTGTGCGGCCGGAAACTTCCATGGAAACTTTGGCAAAACTTTCACCGGCATTTAAAAGATGCGGCGTTGTGACTGCGGGCAACAGCTCGCCATTGAGTGACGGAGCCGGTGCTGTTGTAGTGATGGAAAAAACAAAAGCAAAAGCGATGGGTCTGGAGATTCTGGCTAAGTTTAAGTCGTATGCTGTAGCCGGTGTTGATCCGAACATCATGGGTATTGGTCCGGTAGCGGCTACTCGTAAGCTGCTTGCGAAAACGGGGATGAGTTTGAACGATATTGATTTGATAGAAATGAATGAAGCGTTCGCAGCCCAATCGTTAGCATGCGTTCGGGAATTGGGGATCGATATGGACAAACTGAATGTCAACGGCGGAGCGATCGCGTTGGGCCATCCCTTGGGTGGGACAGGCGGAATTCTTGTTACGAAGATTGTGAATGAATTGAAGCGCCGTGATTTGCATACCGGATTGATCACGTTCTGTATTGGCGGCGGTCAAGGTATTGCGGTGCTTTTAGAGAGAGAATAATAGTAAGGATAACGCGGGGCTATGTTGGACCAATCGGTTCAGCATAGCCCTTTTTGGTGTACATAAGCGCAACCAGCGGCTTCCGCCGTAGCTATGAAAGCTCGGCGCAAGCCGGGTTTTCTAATCTGCTTGATCGTTCCAAGATTCGGGAGGACTTCTGTGTGTTTGACCGCTTGTTTTTCCTATTGGTGGATATTTGCCGATAAATACGCTATCATTATTATTATCAGAAGAATTTGTGGAGGAACAATATGAGCCGGATAACGTTTGTATCACCGTACAGGGATCTGACGCCTTTGGTGCGGTCTGTGATTGACGAAATGGGCATTGATGTCGATGTTATTGAAGGAATCATGGGGGCGGATGGCTGGCTGCAGGACTATAACCAGCCGTTAGGCGCGCAGGATCTTGTGCTGGGCGATGTCGTTGTCAGCCGGGGCGGTACAGCCTTTTATTTGGCCCAAAACTTAAAATGCCCCGTAGTTACGGTAAATACCGGACCGTTTGATATTTTGGAATGTTGTGCGGAGGCGAAACAGTACAGTTCCAATATTGTGATTACTTCTTTTAAAAAAATGGTCGGACTGAATTTGATTGAGGAAACGTTAGGCGTAACCATTACCGAATTGGTGATTACAACCATACCGGAATTGGAAAAACAGATTGTCAGACTAGCGCAGGAAGGCAATTATTGTGTTGTTGGCGGGGGCGCGTCTGTCCTTTATGCCAAACAGTACGGAGTGCCAAGCGTGTTTTTGCATACCAGCCGGGAGACTATTCGGGAAGCGCTTCTGAGAGCGGAGGAACTTGCTCAACTGCATTATGAAGAGAAACGGCGCGCCAGTCGTCTGGCGGCTATCTTGGAGTGTGCCGA
>JAGFXW010000338.1 GCA_017861495.1 Bacillota bacterium | reverse complement strand
ACCGCGTCCGATATAAATATAATCATGATTTCCCACGATATACGAGACAGGTTTTGTCAGTTGTCCAAAGAAGAATTTCGCCGCAGCATATTCGGCTTCTGTTCCATACGATCCGACCAGATCGCCGGTCGCAACGATGCGGGTCAAATCCTTCCAGGCATTGATATCACCGATAATATTCTGCTTGGCAACCACGATCCGTTGTTCTTTCGCAGCATCCGGGTTTTCACGAGGTATGACGGGCAAATGAGCATCGGAAAGAATCACGATGCGCTGGTAGTCCGCCGGCACGGCCCAGCCGCCGATAGGGGCACCGCCAGGAACAGCAGCTGCATATCGGCGTAACCGCCGGCCTGCACGATAACGACCAAATCAAGATTTTGTCCGTCGCCTGTCACAGCGGAGAAGTTGGGATACACCAGCCCGGAAACGTTGAGATAGTTGGGCGCTAGTACGGTAGTCCCCGGCGCTGATCCGTCCTTGCCTGCGAATGACTGCTGTCCGCCCATTTTAGCAACGATCGGTTTCCAGCTCTTTACGCCGGTCGAACCCTGGCCTTGCAGCGCCTGTAGCGATAGGAAATGAGTTGTGTTTTTCCCTATCGTACTACCCGGCACCATTTCAAAGCTTTGCCAGCCGTAACTGTTGGTTCCGTCGCCAAAGCTCAGTGTGGTTGCCGGAAACATATCTTCATACATCCCTTGGAAAAAAACGCCATTGAACCCGACGGTGGACGTCGCGGAAAAATTCAAGGCAACCGTATTGTTTCCCTGCGCGAAGGACGAGCTGTTGAAAACAATCGGCACCGTTTCATAATAAACCGTTTCCGAGTAAGCCTGCGCATTGGAGCTCTTCGCTCCAGAGACTTTATTCTTTAGCGTCCAGGCATTGTTCAGATTGCTCAGTGCGATCTGGAACGAATGAAAGGCAAAACCGCCGCCGAAACCGGAAGTGGAAGCCGGCGGGTTATTGGGATTCCACGCTGTCTTGTTATTGTTAAAACCAGCTAACCAAAGCGAGGTGAATTTTTGATTCGAGGTCGTCATCCCTTGCAGCATCGCTGTGCCGGCCGGTCCGGGACCGACGGATATATTCCAGGGGGTCATGTTAATGATGTCAAAAACCCCTAATGTGGAAACTTCGGGTTTACTCTGGTTTATATTGTTTTGATTGTAAGCAACAATGCTTGCGTAAGGAGGAGGCGTCGCCGTTGTGACTGACGCGGTTGCCTCGGCTGCAAAAGCACTACTGGAAAACGCCGTCATGATCAACAGCAGGGAACAAAGCAGAATATTTCTTTTTGACATTGCCATTTCCTCGCTTTACAATTTATTTTTTTAGTTTTTCCAAGTATTGCTCGAGCGCCGGCAGCTCTTTTTTATGTTTTTCAAAAATGGCTTTTAATTCGTCATGCATGCTTCGCACTGCATTGGGGTCTTTTTTCATTTTGTCATACTTACCGTGAATTCCAAACATCTCCACGATATAATTGGCGTCCTGCGGATTATTTTTAGCCATCGTGGTCAAGATGCCCAAAAGCTTCAATGAATCTGTGGCCTGCGCCTTGGTCGGTTTGTATTTTGCTGTGCTGGTCATTGTCGAACTGGACTGTTGATTAATATATTTCTGCACTTGATTCGAAGCATAAACACCATTGTTCAGCACTGTGACAAACAATGCGTCCGCCGAATTGACATTCAGCTCCACGCCGTAGTTGTCCACCGGTTTCTGCCGCCAGGTCGTGATCAGCACAGCATTTTGCTGGATTAACGGCAGTTTCGCATAAGTGCCGTCCGGCGCTTGTACTTCATAGATCAAAGACTGGCTGTCCCCTTCATAGGCGACCAGTTTTTCACCATTTGTGTCATTAAAAGTCGCTGTGGCGGAAACATTGATGCCGGCTGATTTAGCCGGATACGCAGTATCGGTGGTAATGTTGGCATTGGCGCTGCCACTCTGCGCATCGGTAACGATTCCGTCAATTGTCGCCGGGATACCGGCAATATAGTCGGCAATGCCCAAGGGATCTCCACTCGCTATCGTTGCAATATCAGTGACAACATCAAGCGCGGTGTGCATGACTTTCAATATCGACCAACCGTTGGCTCCACTTGGGACCTTGCCTGATGTTGAGCCTCCCAGGCTGTTGATGTTGATCTTATAAACGGCTGCGTTCTGTCCCGAAGCAGCCAGCAAATTCAGATTGATGGAAGTGGTCACGGCGGTTCCGGCATTTAGAACACTCCCGCTCGTGTAATATCCTTTAGCGGTTGAATCCTTGGCATCCGACCGAGGGTAACCGGCCAGTGCGTTGAAGGAATAGGCTGCAGCACCGAGAGGAGCCCCTGCCGTACCGGAAATCACCTCAAACTTGTTAAGGGCCACATATTGAACGTTCGAGTAAGAGCCAGGCTTGGACCAAGAGGGAAAAACGGTGAACAAGCTCATCCAGTCATAATTATTGCTAACGGTGATGTCATAAGTTGATGGTGTAGACGATGTAACACTCGTTACCGCTGGCATGAGCGAAGCGGATGTAGTTCCATTGACAGCAACGCTGGGATTGACAATATTGTTAAACGTAGACGTAGCCCCATTGCTCTGTGGATAGTATACTCCCGGCAAGCCGGCCGCGAGGGGCAGAGCTGTCCCATAGGACGTTGAATTGGTGGAAATATTAAAATTGATCGGTGATTGGGTCAGGTTCAACATCACGACCGGCACACTGCCGTAGGTGTTGAGCGCAACGGAGGTTGCCGACGGTGGGTTGGATACTGGAAGCGGGGACGGTGGATCCGCTTTGGCTACGTTTCCTGAAAGAAGACTTAGGGCAAAAGCCATTGGCAGTGCAAGCTTGAAAACGGCGTCTTTGGAAAAATTCATTCGAGACTCC
>JAGFXW010000337.1 GCA_017861495.1 Bacillota bacterium | reverse complement strand
CAGTAAAAAAGGCTATTCCGGTACCGCAGTTTTTACACGCATTAAACCGCTGAGTTCCCGTTACGGTATGGATATGTCCGAACATGACCAGGAAGGAAGGATCATAACTTTAGAATTTGAACCCTTCTTTCTCGTCAATGTTTACACTCCCAATTCCCAGCGGGAATTGGTCCGTTTGGATTACCGGATGAAATGGGAAGACGATTTCCGAACCTATTTGCAAACATTGGACAGCCAAAAACCTGTCGTTATCTGCGGCGATATCAATGTCGCCCATCAAGAAATCGATATCAAAAACCCGAAAAGCAACCGGCGAAATGCCGGTTTCACGGATGAGGAACGGGAAAAAATGACGATGCTCCTGCAATCCGGCTTCACCGACACCTTCCGTTACCTATATCCGGATAAGCGGGATGCCTATACCTGGTGGTCTTATATGATGCGAGCGCGGGAAAAAAATATTGGTTGGCGGATCGACTATTTTCTCGTATCCGACCGGTTACGCGAGGCGGTAAAAGATTCCGTCATTCATTCGGATATTTTTGGCAGCGACCACTGCCCTATCAGCCTGGAAATATTTTAAGGCTCCGGGGATTGATCTTGTCCGCGACTGGTTTTCTCTGATTATTTTACCCCGCCACCGTTTCTTTTTTGCGCCGCAAACGAACCATTTTAAAAATTTCAAACCAGGCGATACTTAGGATGCCCGCCGCAAAGCAAATCAGCAAATCAACAGCATGCAGTTCGGCAAATTTAAATAGGTTCCGTAAAAAAGGAACGCAGAGAACGGCTCCAACAAATAACACAGCGCCGCCTGTTACCCACCATAATACCGTATTTTGCGAACGGACTGCGCCCACAATAGTCCCGGACCAAGACCGGTTTACAAAAATCAAACCCAAGTTGCCGACAATTAAAGTGACAAACGTTAACGCCCTGGCCTCGTTTTCATCCCGCTGCAAATACATGGCTGTACCGAAGACGGCAAGAATAACCACGAAAACACTGATCCCTTGCAGCACACTGACCATAACCATTTCCCGGTTAATTAACTTGGCAGCAACCTGGCGCGGAGGCCGCTTCATGCTGTCCTCCTCCGGCTTTTCCGCTTCAAAAACAAGAGCGCACGCCGGATCAATAATCATTTCCAACAACACAACATGGGCCGGAAACAAGATCAACGGCCAATTAAAAAACAAGGGAACCAAAGAGATGCCGGCAATTGGCACATGAATGGCCAGTATGTAAATCATGGATTTTTTAATATTGTCAAAGATCCTTCGTCCCATCGCTACCGACTGCACGATGGAAGAAAAATCATCATCCAGCAAAACCAGCGAAGCCGCTTCCCTGGCCACATCGGTTCCGCGCCCCCCCATAGCAATGCCTATATGGGCAGATTTTAACGCAGGGGCATCATTCACTCCGTCACCGGTCATGGCGACAATTTCGCCATTTGCTTTTAAGGCGTTAACAATCCGCAGTTTTTGTTCAGGAACTACCCGGGCAAAAATACTGATGTCACAAATCACTTCCTGTAATTGTCGATCGCTCAGCGCAGTAAGTTCCGACCCGGTCATGGTCTTGCCGGCCTGGGTCAATCCAATACCCCGCCCGATGCTTTCTGCCGTCCCGGCATAATCGCCGGTTATCATCACAACCCGGATGCCGGCCGAACAGCACTCCCGAATGGCATCCGGCACACTGGCCCGCAGCGGATCGGAAAGGCCAACCAGGCCCAAAAAATTGAAGACAAACTCATGCTGGCCTCCAGGCAGTACCGGGCTGAAAAATTCCGCTTTCGCAACCCCCAATACGCGCATGCCGGCGCTCGCCATTGTTTCAATTTGCGGTAATAAATTTTGCCGGTCAAGATCACAGAAATGGCAAAGATCGATAATTGCCTCCGGCGATCCTTTGCAGGCAACAATGTACTTTTCCCCATTGGGCGCTTTCCAGACATGCGAAATAGCCAACAGGTCCGGCAATAAAGGATACTCCTGTTGCATCAGCCAGTCCGCATGCAAATGTTCCGTCCGCTGCAGATATTGTTCCCCCAGTTGCTTAAACGCCTTTTCCATCGGATCGAAAGGCTCCCTCTGGCTGGCCAAAATACTATATTCAACAATCTCATGCAAATCTTCCGGCAGTTCCTCATAGTCCGGTCCAATATCGTACATCCGCTGGTTGGCAAAAATCATTTTTACGGCCATCTGGTTTTCCGTCAAAGTTCCTGTTTTATCAACGCAAAGTACGGTAGCCGCTCCCAGTGTTTCAATTGCGGCAACCCGCCGGGTGAGCACTCTCTTCTTTGACATCCGCCAGGCGCCCAAGGCTAAGAATACTGTCAGGACGACAGGAAATTCTTCGGGCAGCGTAGCCATTGCCAATGTAATGCCCGCCAATATTCCCTGCAGCCATTCCCCACGCACAAAACCAAAGACGGCAATCATAACGATGCAACATAATACGCCGATAATGCTCAGACAAAAAACCAGCCGTCGTACTTCTTTATGCAATAACGTATCTTCCGGTTGCAATACTTGCAGCGACCGGCCGATTTTTCCCATTTCAGTTTTTTCCCCG
>JAGFXW010000017.1 GCA_017861495.1 Bacillota bacterium | reverse complement strand
GTTTTAATTCGGAAGCGGGCAAGCGGGGGTGAAAAAATGGCTGTGATAGGAATCATTGCCAACCCGGCATCCGGAAAAGACATCCGGCGGTTGGTCGCCTATGGCGCTGTTTTTGATAATCTGGAAAAAGTGAATATTGTTCGCCGCATTTTATTGAGCCTGGCTTCAATCGGCATTGAAAAGGTTGTATTCATGCCCGATTATTATGGCATTGTACCTCGGGCGGTGGAAGGAATTTCGGAACAACATCGCCTGCAGATGGAAATTGTGCCGGTCGATATTTGTATCACCGGCACACAGCGGGACACGCTGCAAGCCTCTTTGGCAATGGCGAAGCTGGGGGTGGATTGCATCGTAACGCTTGGCGGCGACGGAACGAACCGCATTGCTGCCAAGGGCTGCGGTTCCATCCCGATTGTGCCGGTTTCGACCGGGACTAATAATGTTTTTTCGGTGATGGTTGAAGGAACGATTGCCGGGCTTGCGGCCGGAGTTGTCGCACAGGGAATTGTCAAAGGGTTGCCGGCAGTACAGCCCAGCAAGCAGTTCCTGGTGTATAAAAATGATGCGGTGGTGGATAGCGCTTTGGTGGACGTTGTTGTTTTAAACGACAAATTCATTGGCTCCCGGGCGGTATGGGATGTAGACCGGATTGTGCAGGCTTTCGTTACCCAGGGTGAACCGCATAATCTCGGTATTTCCTCGATAGCCGGGAATCTGCAGCCGGTCGGCGCCCGCGAAAACTACGGTTTAGCAGTTGATTTTGGTCCAGGCGGCACGTGGGTGAGGGCACCGATTGCTCCCGGGCTCATTGAATTGGTGCAGGTAGACGCGTATCGGCGGATTGCAGTTGGGGAGTCGGTACCGATCCGGCAAACACCCTGTGTTATCGCGTTGGACGGCGAACGGGAAATCGAAGTGCAGGAAAAAGAGATTGTCTTTGTCCAACTGGTTTTTAGCGGGCCGCAAGTGGTTGATATTCGGGCGGCCTTGCATGAAGCCGTTGGGAAAGGCTATTCCCGGGTACCAAAATCAGAATATAAGTGAGCCTTAGGTTCGGAGGGGGTTATTGCCCCCGCCGAACCCTTAGAGCGAACTCAGTTCGAGTGTTATAGCCTGTTGATCCCCGACCTAAGAGGGCGGGGTCTTACAGGCTGTTAACGAGATAATGCAGGGCAGGGTTAGGAGGATGATCATGGCAACTGTACTAAGTATGCCTAAGCTTGGGTTATCGATGACTGAAGGGATCGTCGGAAAATGGTTGAAACAAGAAGGCGACAGCGTAAAAAAAGGTGAGGCTGTTGTTGAGATCATGACGGATAAAATTAATAATGTAGTAGAATCGCCGGTAGACGGCGTTTTGCTTAAAATTCTTGCCGAGCCGGATACTAAATTGCTGATTGGTGAGGTGATGGGGATTATTGGCTTACCAGGCGAGGATATCGGCATGGTTTTGCCGGCCGCAGCTGCGTCAGCCGCTCCCGAGGTCCCTGCCGGTCCTGCTTCCGGGCCTACGGTTTCCGTGTCGGCCGAACCGGCGAGTCCTGCTGGCGGCGAACGGATAAAAATTTCGCCTCTCGCCAAGAAGATGGCGCAAGAGCATGGCATCGACTATGCGCTGTTAGCCCGGCAGAAGCCGGAAGGCCGCATTACGAAGGAAGACATTGAAGCCGCTATTGCCGCCCGGGAGAGCGCCCAGGCCGGCAGCGCGCCGGTGGCTGAGGCAGTGCAGCCTGCATGGGAAATCATCCCCTATGAAGGCATGCAGCGGGTGATTGGAGAAAATATGCTGAAAAGCTGGACTGCTGCGCCGCGTGTCACGTTGCACGTCAGCGTAGACCTGTCGCAGCTGCTGGCCTTGCGGACCAGTATAAACAGCGACTTACCGGAAGAAGAGCGAATCTCGGTGACGGACTTGCTGGTTAAAGCGGTAGCAATGGCCTTGCAGTCCAAACCGCGAATCAACGTTACGCTTTGCGACAAGCAAATCAAGGTCTGGCGGGATATCAACGTGGGTGTGGCCGTGGCTTTGCCTAACGGTTTGGTTGTGCCGGTTGTCCGGAACGCTGACCGGAAGACACTCAGCGAAATTAGCCGGGAAATTAAGGATCTGGCGCAGAGGGCCCGGCAAAACAAGCTCAAGTTGGAGGAAATGACAGGTGGGACCTTTACGATTACCAACCTTGGCGCCTATGGATCCGTTGACTACTTTACGCCCGTTATCAATCAGCCGGAATCGGCGATTTTAGGCGTTGGCCGGATGATTAAGACGCCGGTTGTCATCGAAGAGCAAGTGGTTGCCCGGCCGATGTTGGGGCTGTCGCTTTCCTTTGACCACCGGATCATCAATGGCGCTCCGGCCGCGGAGTTTTTGGCGGTAGTCATAAAATTCATTGAGCATCCGTATAAGATGTTTGTTTAACCCATAAATGGGAAAGCAGAAGGAGGAACACCATGCTGAAAGCCGCGTTTTTATTTCTTGCACCGGAAGCGGATGTCAAACAGCACCGGGCTGTGGTGGCAACGCCGATGGTAGAGTTAACGGTTGTTGGTGTAAGCAATTATCAGGCGGCCTGTGAGGCCGTGAAGGAACTGGCGGCACAGGGGATTGGCGCCGTTGAATTATGCGGCGGGTTTGGCTTGGAAGGCGCCGCCGCGATAAAGAGAGCGGCACCGGGGCTGGCAGTCGGTGTAGTTCGCTTTGATGGTCATCCCGGTTTGGGCGGAAAAAGTGGTGATGAATTATTCGGCGGTTAAGGGTAAAACGTTCGAAAGCCGGAGAAACGAGTTCCGGAAATAAAGAATAACAATGCTGTTGGGCAGGAAAAAGCGGGGGTTGAAAACCGCCGTTTTTTCCTGCCCTATTTATTGATATAAAAACCAGAATCCGTTCACTTTTTCCGCATAAAAAGATATCGGATAAATTGCAATATTTTTTATTTTTTTAATTTGATATTTTTTTCACAAACCCTATTGCCAGAGAAAAATTGCTCGTGTACAATAAGATCAACTTCTAAACATTGTTCGTATTTTCACAAACTAAAAAACAGGAGGTTATGACATGCAAGGTAAATTTGATTGCAGTGAAATTGACGCAATCCTACAGGACCATGCCTACCAAGCGAACCAGATCATCCCCATTTTACAGGAAACCCAGGCAAAATACCGCTACCTCCCCCGCGAAGTTTTCCCCTATCTTTCCGCTAAGCTGGGAATGAGTACGGCGAAAATCTACAGCATTGCCACGTTTTATGAAAATTTCTCCCTCGAACCCAAAGGTAAATATGTGATCAAAATCTGTGACGGAACGGCCTGCCACGTCAGAAAGTCGATCCCGATCCTGCAAAAACTGCGCAAAGAACTTGGCTTGTCAGAGACCAAGGTGACGACCGATGATTTGCTGTTTACGGTGGAAACCGTTTCCTGTGTCGGAGCGTGCGGTTTGGCGCCGGTTTTGACAGTAAACGATAAGGTACACGGCGCGATGACACCGGAAAAAGTGGAAGAACTTCTTGCAAAACTCAAGGAGGAAAACTGACATGTTGTTAAACAGGGAAGAACTTAAGACGGTCGGAGAACAGTATAAAGCAGCCTTTGATGCGCAACAAAAGAAAATTTTGGTTTGTGCCGGAACTGGCTGCGTGGCGGGCGGATCGCTGGAAATCCATGCCGAGTTAAAGCGGTTGATTGAAGAAAAAGGACTGCATTGTGCAGTTACCCTGGAAAAGGAACCGCATGATGAAACGGTCGGCATTAAAAAAAGCGGCTGTCACGGCTTTTGTGAGATGGGGCCGCTGGTTCGGTTGGAACCGCAGGGTTGGTTATACACGAAGGTAAAGCTGGAAGACTGCGCTGAGATTGTCACCGAATCTATTTTTGGCGGCCGGTTCGTTGAACGTCTTGGTTATAAACAGGACGGCAAGACGTTCCCTACGCAGGAAGAAATTCCGTTTTATAAAAATCAAAACCGGCTGGTACTGGAGCATTGCGGTCAGATTGATGCAACCTCCATTACGGAATATTTGGCAATTGGCGGCTACAAATCTTTTGAGAAGGCGCTTTTTGACATGGCTCCGGAAGAAATTGTAAAAACCATTGAAGAAGCCAGTTTGCGCGGCCGGGGCGGCGGTGGTTACCCGACCGGTCATAAATGGAAACAGGTAATGCGGCAAAAAGCGGAGCAAAAATATGTTGTCTGTAATGGCGATGAAGGCGATCCGGGCGCGTTTATGGATCGAAGCGTCATGGAGGGCGACCCGCACCGGATGTTGGAAGGAATGATGATTGCCGGAATTGCCTGCGGCGCATCCGAAGGCTATATTTACGTCCGGGCGGAGTATCCTTTGGCGGTTGAACGCTTGGAAGGCGCGATCCGCGAAGCGAGAAAGTTTGGTTTGCTGGGAGAAAACATCCTGGGTTCCGGTCGGGCCTTTGATATCAAAATCAGCAAAGGCGCAGGCGCTTTCGTCTGTGGCGAAGGAAGCGCGCTGACGGCATCGATTGAAGGAAAACGCGGCATGCCGAGGGTCAAACCGCCCCGGACCGTCGAACAGGGACTGTTCGGCCAACCTACCGTATTGAATAATGTAGAAACGTTTGCCAATGTGCCGCTCATCATTAAAAACGGCGCAGAATGGTATAAAAAAATCGGCCCGGAGAAAAGCCCCGGTACGAAAGCATTTGCCTTGACGGGCAACATTGAAAATACCGGATTGATTGAAGTTCCGATGGGTACAACGCTGCGGGAAATCATTTATGAGATCGGCGGCGGAATGCGCGGCGGCGAGAATTTTAAAGCCGTGCAGATCGGCGGGCCTTCCGGCGGCTGTTTAACCCAGGAGCATCTCGATATGCCGCTGGACTTTGACTCGCTGAGCAAAGCAGGCGCCATGATCGGTTCCGGGGGGTTGGTTGTCATGGATGACCATACCTGCATGGTCGAAGTCGCACGGTTTTTCATGAATTTTACGCAAAACGAGTCCTGTGGAAAATGCGTGCCTTGCCGGGAAGGAACCAAACGGATGCTGGCCATTCTGGAAAAGATTGTTTCCGGACAAGGCGAACCCGAAGACATCAGCATGTTGTTGGAACTTGCCGATATGATTTCGGCGACCGCTCTATGCGGCTTGGGTAAGACGGCTGCCTTCCCAGTTGTCAGTACCATTAAGTATTTCCGTGATGAATACGAAGCTCACGTAGTGGAAAAACGTTGTCCGACCAAAACTTGTCAAAAGCTGAAAACGATTGTTATTGATGCGACACTGTGCCGTGGTTGTTCCAAATGTGCGCGAGTTTGCCCGGTGGGAGCAATTACCGGGAAGATCAAAGAACCGTTTGTGATAGATGCCGGCAAGTGTATAAAATGCGGCGCTTGCCTGGAATCGTGCGCATTTAAAGCAATAAAGGAGGACTAACATCGTGAGCACCGAATTCATGATTATTGATAATATGCCGGTAGAACTTGCCGGCGAAAAGAATGTTCTGGATGTGATCCGCAAAGCGGGAATTGAATTGCCTACCTTCTGTTACCATTCGGAGCTGTCAGTGTATGGCGCTTGCCGGATGTGTGTTGTCGAGGACAAATGGGGTACTATCCATGCTTCTTGTTCGACGCCGCCGAAGGCGGGAATGGAGCTGCGCACGAATACACCGCGGTTGCGGAAATACCGGAAAATGATTTTGGAATTGTTCCTTGCCAACCACTGCCGGGATTGCACGACCTGTGAAAAAAACGGCAAGTGCAAACTGCAGGAATTGGCCCAGCGGTTCGGCATTAAGAAAGTTCGGTTTGACAACACATCGCCCGATGCGGATATGGATACTTCTTCCCGGTGCATTACCCGTGACAAAAGCAAGTGTATTCTTTGCGGCGACTGTGTGAGGGTCTGTGAAGAGGTGCAGAACGTCGGGGCGATCGATTTTGCCCATCGTGGTTCCAAAATGCAGGTGACGACTGCGTTTGATGAACCAATCGCCAGGACCAACTGTGTAGGCTGCGGACAATGTGCGGCGGTATGTCCAACCGGCGCGATCGTGATCAAAAACGATACGTCAAAATTGTGGAAGGAGCTCAGCGACGAGAATACCAAGGTTCTTGTGCAAATTGCTCCGGCTGTCCGGGTGGGGATCGGCGAAGCGTTTGGCTTACCGGAAGGGAAAAATGCGATGGGGCGGATTGTCGCAGCCTTGCGCCGGATTGGCTTTAACGAAGTTTTCGATACCACGGTCGGTGCAGACCTCACTGTCTTGGAAGAAACCGGGGAATTTTTGGGCCGCCTGCAAAAAGGCGAAAAGCTGCCCCTGTTTACTTCTTGCTGCCCGGCCTGGGTGAAATACGCCGAGTTCAATTACCCGGATTTGATCGACCATATCTCTACCTGCCGTTCGCCGATGCAGATGTTCGGGTCGGTCTTGAAAGAGCATTACAGCCATTCCCATAAGAAAGTGGTGGTCGTTGCTGTTATGCCGTGTACCGCGAAAAAAGAGGAAGCGGCGCGCGACGAATTTAAGGAAGACGGCGTGCCGTATGTAGACTATGTTATCAGCACGCAGGAATTGATTCAAATGATCCGGGAAGCCGGGATTGTCTTTTCCGAGATTGAACCGGAGGCAGTAGATATGCCATTCGGGAACACCAGTGGCGCCGGTGTAATTTTTGGTGTAACCGGCGGTGTTACGGAGGCGGTTGTGCGGCGTATTTCAGACGATAAATCCATCTCGGCGCTGCGGGCGATTGCCTTCACCGGAATACGCGGGATGGAAGGGGTGAAAGAAGCGAAACTGGATGTTGGCGGACGGGAAGTCAACATCGCGATTGTCAGCGGTTTAAAGAACGCGGATGATTTAATCAAGCAAATCCAAAGCGGGGAAAAGAGTTATGATTTCATTGAAGTAATGGCTTGTCCCGGCGGTTGTATTTGCGGCGCGGGACAACCGGTTGCAACGGGTGAGGGCAAGAAAAACAGAAGCTCCGGCCTTTATGAAGCGGACCGGATGAGCAATATTAAACGTTCAGAGGAAAACCCAGTGATTATGGCTCTTTATGGAGGCTTGCTGAAAGGGAAAACCCACCAGCTTCTTCATGTAGAGTATCATCGAAAGGGATGAGAGCAATATGATGAAAATCGATGTTTGCATAGGCAGTGCCTGCCATCTCAAGGGATCCTACAATGTAATTAATTCTCTTCAGCTATTAGCGGAAGAATATGGTCTTGCCGACCAAATCGAGGTGCAGGCAGCATTTTGCCTGGGTCACTGTACACAAGGAGTATCGGTGCAAATCGACGGTGGTGAGGTGCAAAGCGTGTCGGGCCTGACAGCCCGGGAGTTCTTCACCAATACAGTTTTGCCGAAACTCAGCGTAGGGAGTGCCTGTTGATGAAACCGTTAGTTGTTGAAATCTGTATGGGAACTTCCTGCTATCTGCTCGGTGCGCAGGATTTATTCGCTGCGGTAGAGTCGCTGCCGGCAGAAAAGCGGAACCAGCTTGTCGTAACGGAAGTGGCTTGTTTTCCGGAATGCCGCAAAGGGCCCAGTGTCCGGGTGAACGGGTTGATGCTGTCGGCAATGACTCCGGAGCGGTTGGTAGCGGAGCTGGAGGAGTATCTCGGTTAAACGGGTGTCATATGGTCGTTAAAAACTATTTGCCGTGAGTGTGTTTTCTTGCCGGCAAATAGTTTTTCTTTTTTGTCATTACTCTGATATGGAAAGTATTTGCGGAATAGGGTATGATGAATACAAAAGATCCGATCCTCGAAAGGATGAGTGAAAAATGAGTTTACTGAACAACAGGATTCGTACTCTAGTGGCGGAAGGGAAAACGGTCAAAGGCAGTTTTGTTTTTACGCGCGAACCGGCCTATATCGAAGTACTGGGATATGCCGGCTTTGATTTTGTCATTATCGACAACGAACATTCGCCGCTTACTGTGACGGAGGACATTCACATGGTGCGGGCGGCAGAGATAGCCGGCATTGAACCGGTTATCAGGGTATCCGCCAATGAGCCGGCGCAAATTCTGCAGGCCTTGGACGTCGGCGCAACCACGCTGCTGGTTCCACGGGTGAATACGGCCGAGGACGCCAAAGCGGTGGTTCGGGCGGCTAAATACGGTCCGCTTGGCGAACGGGGATTGGCTGGTGTGGTACGGGCGGCTAAATACGGTTTTATTCCCTGCGACGAGTATATCGCAGCCGCGAACCAAAACATTTTTGTCATGGTGCAAATTGAAGAGGTGGAAGCGGTCCGTAATGTGGATGAGATCCTGGCCGTGGAAGGTATTGATGCAATTTTCATCGGCCCGGCCGATTTGTCCCAGTCGATGGGCTTGACCGGCCAGTTTGACCATCCGGAATTTTGCAATGCCGTGACTCATGTTATTTCACGGGCTCAACAAGCCGGAAAACCGGTCAGCATGTTTTTCGCGGACGTGGCATCCGCAAAAAAATGGCAACAGGCCGGTGTGCAGATTTTGACGGTCAGCGGCGATACCAGTTTATTGGCGGAGGCAGCGGGCCGATTGCTGCAGGATCTGCAAAAATAGTGAAAAAATACTTGAAGAAAAAAAGAAGCAGGATTTTTAGCGTACTGAATGAATTTTACATGTAATGGTGATTTTACGGTAATTACGGTAAGACGGTAATTATGATGAAAATAAAAAATGAGGAGGCTCCATATGAGCGACAGGACATTTCAGTTAAAGTACGGGCGGACCGAATTGGCGCTGACGATTCCGGAAGAACAGGTTGTTTGTGAAATTTTAGGCAAAGAATACCCGCCGATTGCGGATCTGGCAACAGCGGTTAAGGAAGCGATCCTGCATCCGATTGATTCGCCGCCGATGCGGGAAATTGTGCGACCGGGCGAAAAGGTGGCACTTTTGGTGAGCGACATTACCCGAGCCTGGCAGAGAATGGATTTGATTTTGCCGATCCTGCTGGATGAATTGAACGACGTTGGGGTACCGGATCAAAACATTACGATTTTGATTGTTGTTGGCGGCCACCGGTTAAATACTGAAGAAGAATTCCACATGCTGTGCGGAGAAAGGGTCTGCCATCGGGTACGGGTCATGAACCACGATGCCTTTGATGAAGCCAACATGGTTTATAAGGGGAAAACCAGCCGGGGAACCGAGGTATCGATTAACCGCGTAGTCGCGGAAGCGGACCGGGTAATCATGACGGGTGGAATTATCTACCATTTTATGGTTGGTTATGGCGGCGGACGGAAGAGTATTATGCCTGGCTGCAGTTCGATTAAGACGATCCGCCAAAGTCACTTGTGGGGGCTTGGACCCCAATTAGGCGACGGTTCCAATCCGAATTCCATTTCGGGCAAAACAAGAGGCAATGCCTGCAATGAAGACATGGTGGAAGTTGCGGCTTTCGCCAAGCCGGACTTCATCATTAACACCGTTCCCACCCCGGATGGAAAAGTAGCCGGAATTTTTGCCGGCAACTGGATCTCCGCTTGGCAAGAGGGAATGAAATTGGTGGATGAAATCTATGGGGTGGAAATTCCGGCCAAAGCCGATATCGTTGTTACCACCGCCGGCGGATACCCGAAAGACATCAATTTATATCAAACCGGCAAGACGATGGATAACGCCTGTTACGCGGTGAAAAAAGGCGGCGTGGTAATTTTGCTGAGTGAATGTGAAGATATCTATGAGCCGCTGGAATTTTCCGATTGGTTTAAGAAAGGAAATATCCGCGAAGTCGAGAAGGCGTTACGGGAAGCGTTTACCATTCCGGGCTATGTTGCGTTTAAAGAAATGGAATACAGCCAAAATGCAACGTTTATCATGATCACAAAGAAAGAAAATAAAGAGTTAATAGAAAAAGCGAACATGATTCCGGTTGAGACGATGGAAGAAGCACTCAAGATTGCTTACGAAAAATGTCCCAACAAAAAACCGCAATTTATTGTCATGCCGCAGGGTGCGAATACGGTACCGCTAACAAACGGACAGCCTACAATCGGTTAACGGGTTTTTAGGTACGTACGATAGCGTTGCGAGGGTTTATCAGGCTGTAACTGATTGTTGAATGGGCAATTGGTGCAGCCTGATTTCTATTTTTAGCGTAGGGAGGAAACATGAGAAATTCGTCGCGTGTCAGTAATCCGATTTATAGTTTGTTGCCGGTGGAAGTCAAAGACTTTGACCTGCTCGCGAACCTTGCGTTGGATATATCGTGGTCATGGAAGCATATTGCGGATGAAATCTGGAACCAGCTTGATCCGGTATTGTGGGATCTTACGCATAATCCTTGGGTTGTGTTACAAACCGCTTCACGGGAACGAATTGAACAGTGTTTGTCTGATCCGGCTTTTCGTGCCAAAGTGGAAGAACTTACGAGAGAAAAAAGGCGTGCGGCCTGTTCGCTGAAATGGTTTCAGAAAAACCATCCGCAAGCACCATTGTCATGGGTGGCTTACTTTAGCATGGAATTTATGCTCAGCGAAGCATTGCCAATTTATTCCGGCGGCTTAGGCAATGTCGCCGGCGACCAATTGAAGGCGGCCAGTGATTTGGGTGTTCCGGTCGTCGGGGTAGGACTCCTTTACCAGCAAGGATATTTTCGCCAAGTGATCGACCGGAATGGCGCACAGCGAGCGTTGTTTCCGTACAATGACCCGGGACAATTACCCATTGTTCCTCTCCGGGATAAAAAAGGGGAATGGTTACGGCTGGAGGTAGACTTTCCAGGGTATTCGGTATGGCTGCGGGCTTGGCAGGTCCAAGTCGGTAATGTGAAGCTCTACTTATTGGATAGCAACGATGCGGCCAACTTGCCGGCACATCGCGGGATTACGAGCGAATTGTACGGAGGCGGACCGGAATTGCGGTTAGCGCAGGAAATGGTACTGGGAATTGGCGGATGGCGATTGTTAACGCAGCTTGGGATACGGCCAGATGTTTGTCACTTGAACGAAGGCCATGCCGCTTTTGCTGTGTTAGAGCGGGCCCGCACTTTTATGAAAGAAAGCGGACAGTCTTTTCCGGTTGCTTTAACGGCGACGCGGACGGGCAATTTATTTACGACGCATACTGCTGTAGAGGCAGGGTTTGACCGTTATTCGCCGGCGCTCATCCGGCAATATTTGGGAGGCTATGTTAAGAATGAATTGGGGATTACGCTGCATGATTTGTTATCCTTGGGAAGGCAGAACCCAGATAATTCCCACGAAGACTTTAATATGGCGTATTTAGCGATCCGCGGCAGCGGTGCTGTGAATGGCGTCAGCCGTTTGCACGGTCAGGTGAGCCGGCATATTTTTGAGCCTATTTTTCCCCGCTGGCCAAAAGAAGAAGTGCCGGTCGGCTATGTGACGAATGGGGTCCATGTGCCAAACTGGGATTCGCGGTATGCGGATGAGTTATGGACAACGGCTTGTGGCAAAAATCGCTGGTTGGGCGAGACGGAAACGCTGGCAAAAAAAATTCGCCGTATTTCCGTCTCTGATTTATGGAATATGCGAACCCAGGCGCGTCTTGCATTGGTTGAAGATATCCGCCGCCGGCTTGTTCGCCAAGTAGCGGCTAGCGGGGCTTCTATGGAGAGCTTGGCAATTATTAAACACATATTTGATGCGAACGTATTGACATTAGGTTTTGCCAGACGGTTTACAAAGTACAAACGGCCGAATTTGTTGTTGCATGATCCAGAACGGTTAGCCCGTCTGCTGACCGATCCAAAGTATCCGGTACAACTAGTGATTGCTGGGAAAGCGCATCCCCAGGACCTTGTCGGCCAAGAATTGATCAAGGAGTGGACGAAATTCCTCCGCAGACCGGAAATTTGTCATCGGGTAATCTTTCTCAGCGACTATGATATGCGGTTGGCGGAACAATTAGTACAGGGGATCGATGTTTGGATCAATACGCCGCAGCGCCCCTGGGAAGCCAGTGGGACGAGTGGTATGAAAATTTTAGTGAATGGCGGTCTGAACCTTTCCGAATTAGACGGCTGGTGGGCGGAAGCGTACACCCCGCAGGTGGGTTGGGCGCTGGGCGACGGCAAAGAACATGGCGAGGATCCGGCCTGGAACGCGAAGGAGGCTGACGCTCTGTATGATTTGTTGGAAAGCGAAGTAATTCCGGAATTTTATAACCGCGATGAAAAGGGGATTCCGCTTGCTTGGGTGGAACGGATCCGGGAAAGCATGGCGAAATTGACGCCGCATTTTTCCGCAAACCGTGTCGTGCGGGAGTATACAGAGCAACATTATTTACCAGCTGCGGCTGCTTACCAATTGAGGGCTCAAAACAAAGGGGAAATAGCCTATGAGATAGAAGAATGGAAGCGCTTTGTAGAAGAAAATTGGTCTTCGGTGCGGTTTGGTGAAGTAAAAGTAGCTACGAGCGATAATAATCATGTGTTTACCATCCAGCTTTATTTGAATGAGTTCCCATCGCAATCCGTGCGGGTAGAACTGTTCGCAGAAGGATTTAACGGTTATAATCCGGGCCGCTACGAAATGGAATTAGCCTTTCCCTTAGAGGGGGCTTTAGGCGGTTATGTGTATCGTGCAACGATCCCTGCGCTTCGTTCTGCCGGCGATTATACCGTTCGTGTTATGCCGTACCACTCTGGGGTTGCTATTCCCCTGGAAGTTCCCAAAATCTTATGGCAGGACCGGCACTAAATAACAAGGGTTCTCTCGTGATTTTGTCGAATTTTGCAGAGAAGAGGCGACAGATATTCAGATTATTGCCCGGGAAATAATGAACCATGATAAACTATCACTAGGAGTTGATTTTGGTTGGTAAGAGGGATTCGTGGAGCGATTACCGTAGAAAAAAATGAGAAAGCAGAAATTATAGCGGCGACGCAGGAATTGTTAAGAACGATGATCCAGGAAAATAAAGTGGTTGCCGAGGATATTGCGGCAATTATATTTAGCTCAACCCCGGACATTAATTCCGCATTTCCGGCTGCCAGCGCCAGAGGAATCGGCCTTAGCGAGGTTCCTGTGTTCGGTACGCAGGAAATTGATAATCCCGATGGTCTGCCCCGCTGCGTTCGCGTTTTAATGCTGGTGAATACCGATATTGCTTTGCAAGAGATAAAACATGTTTATTTGCGGGCAGCAATAACCCTTCGGCCGGACTTGACCGAAAGCGCGTCTTGATTGCTGAGGAACAGAGGATTATAAAAGCCGGAGCATGAAGCGGGTCCCCGTCACTAGTGTGTGACGGGGACCCGCTTCATGCTCCGGCTTCGTTAAGCTCCTGTTGCCGCTCCGCAAAGTAGCGGTCTATCTTTGTAAACGTGCTGCTTCTTTGATAATTTCTACGACCCACTTTGCGGTATTGCAGAGGTCTTCTTCCTCAATAAACTCCTCAAGGGTGTGGCAATTTTGCATCCCGATCCCGAGAACAGCGGTCTCTATTCCATACAAGTTGAAAAAATTGGCATCGCTGCCACCGCCGGTGGCTTCGAAACGCGGCAAAAGTGCGGCGGCATTGGCGGCCTGGAAGGCCAGTTTCACTGTACGGGATTCCTCCGGTAGAACGTAAGGATCGTATTTTCGTTCCACCACAATATCGACGGTGGCTCCGTTGTCCGCAACCGTTTGCTTGAAGGTTTCACACGTCTGGTTTGTCAGTTCTTCTAATTTTTTGAGATCGCGGCTGCGGGTTTCACAAATCACTTCCGTCTGGTCCGGGACGATATTGGTGGCAATGCCGCCGCGAATGAGCCCGATATTGGCCGTTGTTTCTTCGTCGATGCGGCCCTGGCGAAGCTTGGCGATCGCTTTACTGGCGATCATAATCGCGTTAATCCCTGTTTCCGGTGCGATGCCGGCATGGGCGGCTTTGCCATGAATGGTAAATTTCATTTGGTTTTGCCCGGGAGCTTTCATGATGATTTCCCCCGGATGACCGCTGGAATCCAGTTCATAGCCGAAATCTGCTTTCAGCAGCGAACGGTCAATGTTTTTTGCGCCGTGCAAGCCGCCTTCTTCGGCGATAGAAAAAACGATTTGAATGTCGCCATGGACGATGTTCTGTTCTTTGACGGTTTGCAGCGCTTCCAGAATAGCGGCAATGCCGGCTTTGTCGTCGGATCCCAGCACGGTGTCGCCGGAAGAAGTAATTTTACCTTCCTTTCGCTGCGGGCGGACATTTTCACACGGCGAAACGCAGTCCATATGGGCTCCAAGCAGCAAAACCGGGGCTATTGCGACTGTTCCCGGCAAGTAGGCGATAACATTACCGGCGTTACCGCCGATTTTTTGTCCGGCCTGATCTTCAGTTACCGTGCAGCCTAATTGGATTAGGCGAGTTGTCAATACGTCAGCGAGTTGCCGTTCGCTTTTGGTGGGGGAATTGATTTGGACCAGATCCATGAAATCAGCAATGATTCTTTCGTGATTAATCATACAACGAACCTCCAGTTGGTTATAATTGAAACATAAGATTATCTTTTTTTCGCTACATACTGTGTTTCTCTGTCAGAGGAAATACTTCCTGCCCTGATGGGATGATTATCGGTCAAACAGTGTTGAATAGGGGAAAACGAATTATACGGAAGCGGGGGACTGGATCATAGCGGGACTGGTGCCAAAAGAGGGGAAGCAGTAGGGTGAAACGAATGATAATAAAGGGAACAGCATACAGCGCAATTGGAGGGATTTGCTTGGCGGCAACTCTGCAGAGAGTTTTTTTGTTCCTGCTGGTGGGTTTGGCTTTGCTTTTTGGCGTGACTGACTGGAGCCTGGCGCGTGGGCTGGGCGAACAGACCGGAAGGCCGCCGGATGTTTTTTCCCAGCAGGATGTAATAATCAAACCGAATGAAACGGCGGGAACCGTTTTGGTTGTAAATAGCGATATATGGGTTGCCGGGACTGTTTCCGGTAAGGTAGTGGTATTGAATGGAAACCTGTTCCTTTCCTCAACGGGGCGGGTAGAGGGGCCGGCGTTGATTTTAAATGGCCAAATCCATGCTGAGGAAGGCGCGTATTTGCAAGCAATGGTGAGCATTGTCTTACCTAAAGAGGAGAAACTTACTGATTTCGCGGTCGTTATTTTGCTGGCGATGGTGGTTTTTGGCAGTCCGGTGCTGGCCTTATTGTTTGTCCTGGGGACCCGTCATCTGCTGGCATTGCCGTATTGGCGGCGTTGGCAGAAAACACGGTTCTTTATTGAAGGAAAAAAGCGAGGGGTATTTCTGTTGGCCGGAATGGCCGTCAGTCTGCTGATGCTATTGCTATTTTTCTATTTAGCGCAGGAAACCCTATGGGATAATGAGATGGTGATATTTGACAGCCTGGCAATTTGGGTGGTCCGATATTATGCAAATCCGGTTTGGGATCAAATCATGTTGTTGTTTACGATGGCTGGTTCGGCGGCATTTTTTATTACAACCGCGGTGATCCTTGTGCTGTTGTGGGTTTTATACCCCCGTTGGCAGACCGGCTGGGCGTTGAGTCTTAGTCTGGGTGGCAGCGCATTGTTGAATACGTTGCTTAAGCAGCTTTTTGCCCGGCCGCGGCCGGCAATTTTGCCGGTAATTTCTGCGACCGGCTACAGTTTCCCTAGTGGACATGCAATGGTTGCGTTATGTTTCTATGGGATGGCAGCGTATTTAATCAGTCATCATCTTACAAGTTTTGTAAGCCGGATCGTTTTGTTTGTCTTGGCGGGCGTTTTTGTTATGTTGATCGGGATAAGCAGAATTTATCTCGGTGTTCATTATCCAAGCGATGTATTGGCCGGCTACGCTGCCGGGGCTATGTGGCTGGCGTTTTGTGTTTCGCTGTTGGCCTGGCGGAAAGAAAAACAGCCCGTTGACCGCTCAAGGTAAGGCGGAGCAACAGGCTGTTGTGACTGCAAGGAGTTATTTATATTCTCTAACCGTTTCTTCTCCGGTGAGGACGCGATAAGCGCCCTCGGCCAGCGCTTTTAGTTCGTCTTCGCCGGGCATGATGGTAATAGGAGCGATAAAGCCAACGTATTCGGCAATTTTGTCGGTTAAATATTTCGAGTAAGCGATGCCGCCGGTGAGGATGATTTGGTCGACTTTGCCGTGAACTGGAACGGCTGCGGCGGCAATATACCGGGAAACCGAATAAATCATGGCGTCGAATACCATTTTTGCTTTTTCATCGCCGGCTTCAATGCGCTGCACGACTTCGCGAGCGTCATTTGTTCCCAAATGGGCAACCAGGCCGCCGGTCCCTGCCAGCATTTTAGCTACAGACGGTTTTTCCGGGCGTTGTTCCAGGATGTAAGTGGCTAAAGAACCGGCCGGAATGGTTCCGGCGCGTTCCGGCGAGAACGGGCCACTGCCGTCCAAGGCGTTATTGACCTCGACGACCCGGCCGTGGTTATGGCAGCCGACGGAAATACCGCCGCCGAGATGAGCTACGATTAAGTTGAGCTCTTCATAAGGCCGCTGAATGGATTTGGCGAAGCGTTTTGCAACCGCTTTTTGATTAAGGGCATGGAAAACGCTTCGGCGGGGAAATTCTGGCCGGCCGGATATCCGGGCTAGCGGGTCCAATTCGTCGACAACAACCGGATCAACAATAAATGCGGGGCACGAAGCTTCTTTGGCAAGCTGGTTTGCCAGCAAGGCCCCCAGGTTGGAGGCGTGCGATCCGTACTTGGCCGACTGCAGATCGGCCAACATGGCGTCACTTACAGAGTAGGTGCCGCTGATCATTGGCTTAAGCAGTCCGCCGCGGCCGACAATGGCCGAAAAATCTTTGATCGATAATCCTTTCGTGCGCAGGAAATCCATGATCTTTTCCAACCGATAGGAAAATTGGTCGGCAACATTTGCAAATTGGGCGATTTCCTCTGCGCTGTGACTGAGATTTTGCGAAAATTGTTCTTCGGTGTCTTTGTAAACGCCGATTTTTGTGGACGTGGATCCCGGATTAATGGTTAAGATTAAAAAACTCATCCTCAGACCTCCCGTTTTTTTATCTTCGCACAGCCTGTAATATCCCGCCCTCTTAGGCCGGAGATTAACAGGCTGTAGCTCGAATTCAATTCGACTATACCCCGTGGGGCACAGGCGCTTCAGATGGAGTTACCCAAAGGCACAGGCAGCTCCAGCTGAAGTAAGTCTACATTTATGGTAGCGCGGTGTTCGCTGGATATATTTCCATGGGAATGGAATTTGTGCGTAACAGTTCAAAGAAAATATCAATGATTACCGGATCCCACTGGGTCCCGGAGTGTTGACGCATGATGTTTACCGCTTCGGCAATACTGAAAGCCTTGCGGTGCGGCCGGTCGCTGGTCAGGGCATCGAAAGAATCGGCTACGGCCAAAATGCGCGCGCCAAGCGGGATTTCCTCCCCTTTCAGGTGGTCCGGGTAGCCTTTGCCGTCAAAGCGTTCATGATGATGCCGGATGAGCGGCAAGAGGGGCCTAAAGGCGACGATCTTGGAACACATTTGCTCGCTGATTACCGGGTGGGCTTTCATTGCCTGCCATTCGTCCGGACCAAAGGCAGACGTCATTTGAAGAACGTCGTCTTTTATTTCCATTTTTCCGAGGTCCAAAAGCAAGGCCGCTAGTTTTACCCGTTCCCGTTCCCGGGGCTGGGCCATTCTTTTACGGGCGATTGCTTCTGCATAAGCGGCTGTTTTGCTGTTATGGTTTTCGAAGTACCGTTTACTGGAGTAGACGCGTAACGCCATGGAGATGAACGCATCGGTAACGCTTTGCAACTCGTCGTAGAGGTGCTTGGACCGCAGCAGGGATTTTACTTTTGCCTGCAGTTCATTATAACTGCAGGGTTTGGCGATAAAATCATCCGCCCCCTGAGTAAATAATTTTTCCCGCTCAGCCGCATCGTCCAGGGAACTGATCAGGGCAACCGGGATATGGCGGGTTTCATCTGTATTTTTTATAATATTGAGGACAGAACTGCCGGCGAGACCGGGCATGACAACGTCAAGAAGAATCAGATCAGGGTTTTCAGACATGACCAGCCGCAATCCAGTACGGCCGTCCTTGGCGGTAATAACTGCATAATTAGTCAACATATGCTTTAGTGTAGTCAGACTAAATTCGTTGTCATCAATGATCAGAATTTTTGCCAAGCTCATGCGAAATGACCAACTCCCTGATAGTAGGATTTATTCTTAATATAACTTTTATTCGAATTCGTCAAAAAACACAGGAAATCCTGCATAATGTTTTTATAAGTATTCAATATTAGGCAGGATTTTTTAGTTTCTGTAGGGAAGATAAATGAGTTAGCGATAAATGAAATAGTAGAGGTGAGATTGTGGATTTTGGTTTAGGGAAAGTGCTTCCGAGACGGATTGAAGAAGAGATGAAAAGTTCCTATATTGATTATGCCATGAGTGTAATCGTTATGCGGGCATTGCCGGATGTCCGTGATGGTTTAAAGCCTGTCCATCGGCGTATTCTTTATGCTATGCAGGAAGCAGGTATGACCCCGAACAAACCATACAAAAAATCAGCGAGGATCGTCGGGGAAGTTCTCGGTAAATATCACCCGCATGGCGAT
>JAGFXW010000128.1 GCA_017861495.1 Bacillota bacterium | reverse complement strand
TCATGTCATATCTCCTTCCCATTTCGACACACTCTGCTTCGTTTAAAAACCCGGCTTGCGCCGAGCTGTTGCAGCGGTGGCGGAAGCCAAGACCAAAAAATAAAACTTTCATGCGGAAAGCGCACAAAAGTTTTATTGAAAACTTGTAAGGCGCCTCCTTTCCCATGCGGGAGGTAGTAAAATTTCTTTCACTACCCCGTGGGCCTTCCGGCCCAGGCTGTACAACCATAGTTCGCTTTAGGTCATACGGCTCGGAGAGCTGGGTAATTCAATTATAAAGTAAACATCATACCATCATAAGCGGCCAACACCGTCGGATTATCCGTTGTAATTGCCTGTAAATCCTTTTCCGTAACCGGCTGGCTGTAATGAACCGATAAATGAGTGAGAATTGTACTTTTCGCCTTAACTTGCCAGCCAAGTTCAATGGCTTCCTCAATTGACATATGGCTGGCCGGAAACCAGTTATCGCCATAAAACGTCGCATCACAAACGAGCCAATCCACCTGTTCCACTTTTTCCGCCGTTTCTGCTGGAAGTCCGGCAGTATCGGGAAAATACGCCAATTTTTTATCGCCTGACTCGATCAAAAAACCTGCCGTTTCAACCCCGTGATTCGCCGGCAACGGCATAATGGAAACTTGATCCAGCTGATAGGCTTTGCCAAATTCCCACGGTATCACATCAAACACATCGTCCAAATCCGGGAAAGCCTGTTGAAACTGGATTACAGCCTCCGGCGGCAAATACAACGGCAACGCAGTTTTACGGTTTAATTTTACATAGTACTCCAATTCGCCAATGCCGCCAAAATGATCGTAGTGCCAGTGCGTGAGAAAAATTTTATCGATCGTGCTAATCTTTTCCCGCAACAGTTGAACCCGGAGGTCAGGAGGCATGTCAATAAGAATGTTCTCCCTTTCCGTACTAACCAAGGCCCCGCTGCGAGTTCTAGCAAGCCGCGGATTATTACGGGCTTCACAACAGCCTGGACAGTTGCAAAAGAAAGATGGCGCTCCGGGACCGGCCCCGGTTCCCAAAATTTTAAACACCGGCTTATTAATCATTTATTCTACACCCCATGAACTTCATTGCAGACGGCTTACACTCGCTCACATCAGGGCACTCATCACATTGCTGATCAAACGGGTAGGCAAGCTCAGAAAACGCACAGGCGACAAACCCATTTTTCGCGTAGAACCTGGCACTCTCGCCTTTGGCAACTGTTGTCACTGTATAACTGCCATCATCAAACCCTGGACCGTTGAGACAATATCTCCAAGGCTCCATCACCATGGCGGTTAACAACCGGCTGCCAATCCCCCGGCTATGCTCGGTCTGCCGCACGGCAAACACCAGTAAATGATACACATCATCATCGGTTTGCGCTAACATTCCACCGCCTAGTATTTCATTCCCTTGTTTGATTACCACGTGGTCCTCGATGTCGCCCGCAATATCCATGTCGCTTTCGATTAATATCGAACGAAGTTCCAGTTCATCATCCGGGACGGCAAAAATAATTTGGTAGTCCATCATCATTTACCTCTATTTTTTACTGTTCGGTTTGGGACAATTCCAACTTGATCGCTTTTTGCGGGCACTGGCCGACGCAAGTATAACAGGCACAGCATTTTTCCTCCGCCACGGCGCCTGCCTTGGCCGTATCGCCGGATGGTTTCATTTCAATAACCGCTTCCGGACAAAATGCTTCGCATAACCCGCAGCCGTTACAACGATCTTCATCAATCCGGACGGAAACGGCGTATGCTCCCGTTTCGCCGGATGAAATGCCGCTATCAATTACCGGCGGCATATAAATCTTTTTGCGAGCTTCCGGAATGCTCTTGACGGCCAGTTTTTTCAGTGATTCCGCCAAGGATTCCATTTGGTTGAACGGCACGGAAAGATATGCTTCAAAGTCATTGATATCACTGATCGCCCTAGCGCCATAGCAACCAAAAGAGATATTCATTTTTTGGCTTTTCATTACCTGCACAGTCAAATCCGCACAAGTTGAATTATATCCGGAGGTATGGAATACATGCCGTTCACCGCTTCCATAGCTGGACGCACAGCACAGCCACATGATCTGCTCCGGATAAATCGTGAAAATAACCACATCCGGTTCAAAATCGGCCTCTTCCAACGGGGCAACAACCGAAGCCCGGTATTCACCCGGCTCAAATTCAGGTCGGGAAGCAATCATTTTTTGCGCGCATTCAATATTCGGCAATTTTTTAAATAACAGGTACAACTCGCCTGACCGTAATTTCGGGGACATCGGAACGAGTCCCATGATGGCCGATCCATCAGGACAGGCGTGTTTGCTAGGTGGCATATACAAACTATTACCCCGCCGGGCTACTGTAATCGCTTGGCAATGCCGGAGCGGGAGAGCCGGCTCCGATACATTTTCAGGGATTGCTTCATCCGGTTTCAACAGTTTTATAGCAACAGGCGACCAACGCAATGTCAAGAGATCTTTAAACGTCTGTGCAAGTTCTTTGTTATTCAAATTCGTTCGTCCTTTCAATCTGCCATGATTTCTTCCCATATTTTTTCTCCGTCTGGACCGTTAAATATCTCTTCCATCCGTTTCTTAGCGCCTTTATAATCAACAGGCACATCCAATAATAAGTTCAACGCATGAATGGATTGGATTTCCGACGGATAACTGTCATATTTCAAAACGCAGCTTAAACAATATCCCACAAGCACATCGGCACCGGCCTTGCGGGCCTCATCCTGACGCGATTTTACCAATTCATCTACAATATCAGGGCGAAAGTGCGATAACTGCCCGCCGCTGCCGCAACAAATCGTGGTCGCTCTCGTATGTGTCATTTCTACCAACGGAAATCCGCGTTCGGTCAGCGCCTGCCGGACCTGTGTCCCAAACACACCGTCAAAGCGGTCCGGACAAGAATCATGAACCGTATACCGTTTCTTGTCGATCAGGTTTCGTTTGCCTAGTTTGCTAAAATCGATAACTTCATAAACCGTTTGGACAACCACGTCGCAAGCTTGGAATACGTCCCGCAATTCGTAATAACAACCGGGACAAGCAACAATGATCCGTTTTATACGGTGTTCCTGCAAAAATTCTTTGAGACGGGCATACAAATCATCCTGCCGTTGCAGCAAACCCAGTTGATTGAGCAGCTTGCCGCAGCAATCCGTCCACACACCCTGGCACTCGCAGCTATCTTGCAGATGCTTATAAATTTCTCTCGTCAATCCTGGTGAATATGTAATTAACGTACAACCCGGAAAGAACACGGTCTCAGCATCAGCAAACGAATTGACGTCACTATAATCCGTTCCGCAGGCATCGCGATATGCCTTCATCACATTCTTGGGCCGATCCGGTAACAAGTACCGGTATTCTGCACTGTCCAGTTCCCCGCTTTGGATAGCTTGCTGTCTTCTGGCGAGAAACATTTTCTTGGGGCTTAATTGCAGCGGGCAAGCAGTCTCACAGGCACCGCATAATGAGCAGCTTAGCGCTTCTTCCAACAAAACTCCCCGTTTTGCCATATCCAAAGGCGATTGCCCACTCTCCGTCAGTAACGAGCAGCAGCCTGCACAGCGCTTACATTCCACACATTTTTCTATGGTTTTAACCATGTCATTGTTTTCCATTCATATTCGCCCTATCTCACGATCTCGGTTTATTCCTGTTTACCGTTGTGGAGGCGTTGTCGTACTTTCCAAACCGATTTTTTCCATGATTTCAAGGGTATTCGCCGGAATCAGCACACTGTCATCATACGAAGCCGCTACTTCCAGCGCCCGCACCATCGGGATGATGCTGGCCAAATCGAGAGGAATATCGACATCCGGAGCCATGGATACTGTTGCCAACGGAATTTTCTTGTCTTTCGCTTTGGCCACCAGCATATCCAACGCGGTGATTCCATCCATGTTATAAAATACTTTGTAAAAATCAAACGGGGTTGTGCAAGTAAAACCGATGATAGAGAAACCGCCTTCCTGGCAGGCTCCCTCAACAATCGCTGCCCCGATCGGAGCAGTCAGAGCTTCTTTGTTAACCGCAACAGCTAACCCTTGCTCACTGGCTGCCAATTTTTTCATTTTAGTGAGGGCGCTCTGCAGCATATCCGGCTGCAAGCTGGGAATGTCGCCGCCGACAATCATAACGCTATCGGCGATCCGGTCCGGACTGCCCTGTTTCAAAATATAATCCGCAGAGTATTGGATACAGTCATCGAAAGTGCCGCCTTTGTCGGTAAACGTCCCCTTAATTTTCTGGCGGTCAGACGTTCTGGCCAAGAATTGTTCCAAATACTCCGGATCACCGTTTTGATTGTAACAAACCCATACATCACCGCAATCTGCGGCAATGCAGACATTAATCACATCCAACAAACAGCCTTCATAAAACGCCATCGCTTCTTCCGGCGTTAAAATTCCGCCTTTGTCAGTCGTCAAGCGGGTCTTGGTGGTGCCTAATTTCGGTACTTTGGAAAAAACAACGATTGCATTCTGCATTTATCTAATCTCTCCTTATATAAAAACCTTCAAGAAAATTCATTTCACATCATTATCATACTCGCAGTATAGATATGCAAACTTCATGCCAATATTTTTTTTTGCGGCAAAACGGTAACATTCCTTGTAATAAAACGATCGCCCTCACAACAACATGCCGCATGCTCCATTATTCTTTTTTTCTTTTTGAGAAAACTCTACTTCCCTAGTTTCATTTTGACACATTCATCATGAAATAGCAATTTGCATTCTTCGTACTATTCCCAAATATGCCTACGCGGAAATTTCATGGTAGATTTCCCGGCGTAGTTTGATGAATTCAATGTCGGTCTGGCACTTGTTCACTCCATCCGGAATAATAAATTCCTTTTTGATGGTTCCGGGACGAGGTGACATAACAATCACCCGTGTTCCCAGAAAAATCGCTTCTTCGATATCGTGCGTGACCATGATCATGGTTGTCCTCTCTTGCTTCCAAACACGCAATATCTCTTTTTGCATATTGAGCCGCGTCAATGCATCCAGCGCACCCAGTGGTTCATCCAACAAGAGGATCTCCGGTTGGTTGACTAGCGCCCTGGCGATAGAAACCCGTTGCGCCATGCCGCCGGATAATTGGTTCGGGTAAAATTTTTCCGTGCCGGCAAGCTCAACCAGCGCCAAATATTTTGCAATTAATTCTTTTTTTTGAGCTTCCGTATGATTATTCAAAGCGAGTTCGATGTTTTCTGCCACCGTCAACCAAGGTAACAGCCGATGTTCCTGGAATACGAGCCCGCAGTTCAGACTGGGAGCAGTTACCTTATTGCCGCTAAGATAGACATTGCCGCTATATTCGGTATCCAGACCGCAGATAATCCGCAACAAGGTACTCTTCCCACAGCCGCTTGCCCCCACAATGCTGACAAATTCATCTTTTTTCACGGTAAGGTCCACTTTTTGCAAGGCCGTCACAGTATGCTTCTTTACTTGGTAAGTTTTACTGACCTGTTCAATACGCAAGTATTCTGTATCACTCATTGCCTGTAAAGAGCTCCTTCCCCTTAACAATTCTTCCTTCTAACCGGAGCAATACGCTGTCCATAACCTTTCCGATAATGCCAATCGCCAACATCCCGACGATGATCCGGTCGGTTTGGATCATTGCTCTTGCGTCAGTCAGCATGTAGCCAATCCCGTGCATTCCGGCCGATAATTCGGCGGCAACCACACACATCCAGGCATACCCAAGCCCGGTCCGCAGTCCGGCAACAATATACGGTAAAGTCCCCGGCACCACTACTTTCATAATGAATTTTCGTTGCGGAATCTGCAGCACCTTGGCCAGCTCAACAAATTTGTTTTCTGTCTGCCGTATGCCACCTAACACATTCGTGAAGATTGGGAAAAATGAACCCAGTACAATAATAAACACTTTTGATCCTTCCTCGATACCAAACCAGAGGATCGCCAAGGGTATCCAGGCTATCGGCGGAACCGGACGCAATAGCTGAATTGTCATATTCAACCACGAAAAGATCCGTGTGAAAATACCCATAGCGCTGGCAAATGCCAGCGCTAATGTAGAAGCGATTAAAAAACCTTCGATTACACGAATAAAGCTAATTTGCAGATGCCTGACCAATTCACCGCTTGTCAGCATCTCCACCGCCGCTGTAAGAATACGGCCCGGAGAAGGCATGAGTATCGGATTTACAAGCCCCAGGGATGAAACGACTTGCCAAATTGCTAATACCAACAGCGGAAATATAATCCCTTGTTTTTCATCGTCTGCTTTAAACCAATATCGGTTATTTGTTTTGTCTGTCATCGATACTCCCACTTTACAATCCTGCGCTATCATTAACACAAGATATCTTTCTTACGGCCTAATTTTTTTGGACGAACGTTTTCACATCAACCGAAGTCTTTGTAATGCCGTTCTTGCTCAAAAACTGTTCTTGGCCTTTCAAATCAGTAAGCACTTTTTCATCAATCGGCACCGGTTGATATTTTGAGATCATTTTTTGCAATTGCGGTTCAGGAATTTTAAACTCGGCTGCCAGCATCTTCAAACATTCATCCATGTTGGCTTTCATGTACTCATTGCCACGATGAAATGCTTTTTGTACAGCAGCGTTTGCTGCCGGATTTTTTTGCAAAAATTCATCACCGGTCAAAAACACATTATAATTCGGACAAAAATCTCCATCCCCAATCACTTTCATGCCGCTTTCTTCCAAGCGCGTAACGGATGGTTCCCAAATAACTGCGGCGTCAATATCTCCTTTAATCAAGGCTTGGCTTAAATCAGCCGCCGACATGTTGATAAAATTGATGTCGTTTAACGTCATTCCTTCTTTTTCTAAAAAGGCGACCAACAGTTCATGGCCTGACGTATTTTTTGTCGTCGCTACTTTTTTGCCTTTCAGATCAGCAACACTCTGAATTCCCGATTTGGGATTCACCAGCAACGCTTGCGATTTTGCCATGTCCGAAGCCGATACGATCGTATATTTTATACCGGAGGACCGTCCGACAAAAGCCGGCAGATCGCCCATAACGCCCATATCAATTTCCCCGGCGGCAAAAGCCTCACTGACTACCGGACCTAAGTTAATCGGTTTC
>JAGFXW010000336.1 GCA_017861495.1 Bacillota bacterium | reverse complement strand
ATACTTCGTTTCCATAAAGGCCACGAGGATCGACAAGCCTAATGTAAGCGGTACAAGCAGGAAATGATAGGTAGATGTAAGTGCAAACTGCCAGCGTGCTAACAACAGTTCTTCCATGGAACCCCTCCTCGTAAATTGATTTTGACAAACAACTTACATCAAAAAGCCACGGCTAAAAACAAGTTCACTAGCTACAGATTTATATATTTTTAACAATATCGTTTACCAGAAATCTGCACCGGACAGACGGATAATATCCATAAGCGAAGGTCAGTCGTTGGCGCCGAAGCATTGGATCTTATCCGTTTGCTCGGTGAATTGTTACAGCCTAACATCTGTAACAGGTAAACGGGTACATATCCATAAGCGGAGGTCAAGCGACATGAATGAGACTTGGGTTCGAAGGGCTTGTTGCCCGTGCGAACCCTTAGCGCGAATTTAGTTCGAGTTTTACAGCCTGTTAACGAAGTTTACAGGCTGTTAACGAGATGAGTCGGAGCGTTGGATATTACCCGTTTACCCGTAAAATTAAACTCTCACTCACCCTTGCGGCCATGATAAAGGCACCACGGCTCTTCGGCCATATAATCGCCATTATGATAATAAGCGGCTCTGGCCCGGCAGCCGCCGCAAATCTGCTTGAATTCACAACTGCCGCATCCGCCTTTGTAGTCCAGCGTACGCAGTGTTTTCAGCACCTCATGGTTGCGCCAGATTTCATCGAACGGGGTTTCCCGCACATCGCCTAAAGGAATATTCAGATACGCGCACGGCTGTACCTGCCCCTTCGGACTGATGATGCAATATGAAGTTCCCGCCAGGCAGCCGCGGCCAAAACGTGTTTTCAGCCCCATCTGTTTCGCAATCCGCATAAACTGGGGAGCGCAGGTAGGCTTCAATTCAATAGAAACTTCCTGCTGTTTTTTCATGATGCGGGTCAATGTATCCTCATAGGCCTGCGCCCGCAAGGACTCCGCCTCAATGGAGACCGCCCGGCCAGTCGGAACGAGAAAGAAAAAATGATGGGCAACCGCGCCTTCCTGCACCGCAAAATCGGTAATACTCTCAATTTCCGGAGCATTCCAATCCATAATCGTCGTATGGATCTGGAACGGCAGTCCGGCTGCACGGCAATTGCGCATACCCCGCACCGCGCCTTCCCAGGCATCCGGAAAACGCCGGAATTCATTATGTTTCTTGGCATCCAGCGAATCCAGCGATATTCCCATCCCCATAGCACCGGTTTCTTTCAATTCCCGCGCCATTTCCAGCGTGATCAACGTTCCGTTGGTGCCAAAAACCGGCCGCAAGCCCAAAGAGGATGCATAGCGGACCAATTCAACAATATCCGGCCGCAGCAAGGGCTCGCCGCCGCTGAAAATCATAATTTTAAAACCGGCTTTGGCGATCTGCGCCAATAGCGTCTTCGCCTCTTCCGTATTCAGCTCTTCATCCGCTTTACAGCCGGCATCGCGGTAACAGTGGTCACAGTACATATTACAAGCGTTCGTGGTATTCCAGGAAACAATCATTCAGTGTTCTTCCTTTCCAAGTGCAATTCCCCAAATAGGAACCTGTCCCCTTGTCCCATTTTGCCCTAAACGATCCCAATTTCTTCGTCGGTCAAATAACATGCCGGATCCGACTCCCAAAAATCGCCGGTCATCGCCTCGGCCCGCGTGCGGAAATTGCCGTTGCACTGGTTCAAATATTGGCAAATGGCACAACGGCCTTTCAGTAACGATTTTCGGTCTTTCAACCCGGCCAGGATCGGATTGCTTAAGTCTGTCCAGATATCCTTGAACTTGCGTTCCCGGACATTGCCGAAGGTATGGTGTTGGGTAAATTGATCCGGATGGACAAATCCCTGGGGATCGACTTCAGCAAACGCAATCCCGGAACGATTGCCTCCGTTCATAGAAATCAGCGTTTTGATTTTCTCTGCCAACTCGATATTCTGTTCCTGCAAAGCCTTAATATACAAATAGACACCGTCACAATGATTGTCAACGGTTAAAATTTCTTTTGCCAAACCGCGCTCTTGAAAATCCCGCGTTCGACGGACAATAATATCCATCGCCTGACGAGATTCGGCCGGAGTTACATCTTCATCCATCATTTGATTGCCGCGTCCGGAATACACCAAATGATAAAAACACACGCGGTCGATATTTTCCGCTTCAATGAAATCAAAAATACGATCCAGTTCCTGCAGGTTATGCCGGTTGATCGTAAACCGCAGCCCAACACGTTGGCCAACGGCAACACAATTTTGAATGCCCTGCATAGCCGCCTGGAAAGCGCCTTCCATGCCGCGGAACCGGTCATTGACTTCCCGCAAACCATCCAGTGAAATCCCCACATACCCTACGCCGATCTCTTTGATGCGCCGCGCCGTTTCCAGCGTAATCAGCGTGCCGTTTGTAGACAGGGTCGGTCGTATGCCCTTGCTGGCTGCATGCTCCGCCAGTTCAAAAAAATCCTTGCGGATCAATGGCTCACCGCCGGAAAACAACAAAACAGGTACTTTAAAATCCGCCAAATCATCGATAAACCGCTTCGCTTCTTCCGTCGTCAGCTCCCCTTGGTATTGCTGCGCGTCCGAATCCATGTA
>JAGFXW010000127.1 GCA_017861495.1 Bacillota bacterium | reverse complement strand
GCAATCAGGATCTGCGCCCGCACAATATCGACGCCGGTAATCATTTCGGTAATGGTATGTTCGACCTGGATCCGGGGGTTTACCTCGATGAAATAAAATTTTTCATCCGGTGTCACCAGGAATTCGACCGTACCGGCGTTCAGGTAGTTTACATTTTTCATCAATTTCACAGCGGCCTCGCAAATGGCCAGCCGTGCCTTCTCAGACAGCGCAAGGCTCGGAGCAATTTCTACCACCTTTTGGTGCCGGCGCTGAACGGAACAATCGCGATCAAACAGATGAACAATGTTGCCTTGTTCATCGCCCAAGATTTGGACCTCCACATGCTTAATCTGTTCCAATAACTTTTCAATGTATACTTCATCATTGCCAAACGATGTTTTTGCCTCCGATTTGGCACGATGATAGGCGTCTTCCAAAGATTCCCATCCGCGGACAATCCGCATGCCGCGGCCGCCGCCGCCCGACGAAGCCTTGATAATAATCGGAAAACCAAATTTTTTGGCAAATGTGTTGACTTCTTCCAAACTGCTGACCGGACCATCTGAACCGGGAACCATTTGTATCCCGGCAGCCAAAGCCTGCTTCCGCGCATTGATTTTATCACCAAAGTTGCGCAAATGCTCCAGGCGCGGCCCAATGAAAACAATCCCTTCTTCGGCACAACGTTTGGCTAATTCCGAGTTTTCCGATAAAAATCCATAGCCGGGGTGGATCGCATCCACATCATGTTCTTTCGCAATTTGAATTACAGACTCAATATCCAAATATGCTTCCGTCGGGTTTTTCCCCTCGCCGACCAGATAGGCTTCATCCGCTTTGTAACGGTGCAACGATAAGATATCTTCATTCGCATAAATAGCTACCGTATGGATCCCCATTTCATGGCAAGCACGAAAAACACGGATCGCAATTTCACCGCGATTGGCCACAAGGACTTTATTTATTCTATTCATTTCTTCCTCCTCATTACTACACAAGATAAGGCAAGTTTACACAAAGTATTATTATCGTATCAATTTAGAAAAAAAAAGTAAAGAGAAATTAATCAAGTATACTTGTATACCGAATAATATCCGCCTAAAAAAAACATGCTGACAGAGTAAAAAAATAGACCCCCATTACTGCAAATTGGAGATCCATTCCGTCCTTGTAAATGCCTGCCTATCTTTTTATTATACCAGCATCACGACGCGCCGTCCAGCCGGCGATTAGCTGGCATGTACGTTTAGCGGGAGTTTGAGCCCAGCATCCTCCGCTGGAACCAGCGGCTCGGCAGCGTGAAACATAAGTTGAAAATCAGGATCGTGATCACTAACAAGGCTGCGATGCCATTGGCAATATCCATCCGGTCCGGTACCAACCCCACCGCCATGACATACCAAATATGCACCGCCAATGTCTCACCGGCGGCCGTAACGTCAAAATCCGGCAGTTGCCGGGAAACAGTCGTTCCTGCCGTAAAGATCAAAATAGCAGATTCACCCAACGCTCTTCCGGCGGTCAGCGTAATGCCGGTGATAATTCCCGGCAGGGCCGTCGGCAAAAGGACTTTCCAAATCGTCTGCCATTTTGTGGCCCCTAAGGCCAGACTGGCCTCCCGGTAATAAGACGGCACCGTACGGAGCGTTTCTTCGGTCACCCGTACTAATACGGGGATATTCAGCAACGACAAGGTTAACGCGCCGCCGATGATGCTGAAGCCCATCCCTAGAAAATTCACAAACACAATCATGCCAAAAAGACCCAAGACAATCGAGGGAACTGTCGCCAGGCTTTCCGTACTCAAGCGGATCAAATCGGTTAACCGGTTGTTTTTGGCATACTCGGCCAAATAAATCCCGCCGCCCACCGCCACGGGAATGGAAAATAACAGCGACAAGAAAAGAATATAGAAGGAATTGAAAAACTGCGCCCCAACGCCGCTGCCCGCTTTGATATCGCTGGAAGCTCCGGTAAGGAAATTCCAGGTCAATACCGGCAACCCTTTAACCAAAATATAGATCAGGAACGCCGCCAAAATGCCCAGGATCAATGCCCCGGACAACCATAAAATTCCCCGCGCGAGTTGATCCAACAATTTCGCTTTCGTTATTTTCTTAGCCATTCGCTTCATTTCAAGCACGGTTTCCTTTCCCTCCAAATTCAGTTCGCTTTCCACATAACGATCCATTTAAGCTAATCTCCTTTGCGCAATCTGACGGATCACAATAATCATCGCCATGGATAAAAGCAGTAATACCAAAGCCATAAGAAACAGCGAATTACCCCAAGCCGAACCAAAGGGAGTATTGCCCATTTCGACGACAATTTCACTCGTCAAAGTCGAGGTAGGCATAAACAACGACCAGGATATTTGCGGTGTATTGCCGATGACCATTTGGACCGCCATCGTTTCCCCCACCGCTCTTGCCATAGCGAGGATAATTGAGGTCAAGATCCCCGGCATGGCTGCCGGCAGAATGACGCCGGTAATCGTCTGCCACGGTGTCGCTCCAAGCGCCAACGACCCTTCTTCTAAAGTTTTGGGAACCGCACGTATGGCATCTTCTGAGACGCTGATAATCGTCGGCAAAATCATAATCGCCAAAATAATCGCTGACGCCAATAAGCCAAAGCCCGTACTGACATGAAAATGGGTCCGGATAAAGGGCACAAAAATAGTCAAGCCGATGAAGCCATAAACCACCGAAGGGATCGCTACATAGAGGTCTGTAGCCGGGCGCATCACATCACGCAGCCGCGGTGGCGCCACTTTGGCCATGAAGATCGCTCCTGCCAATCCTAGCGGAGCACCAATCAGAATGGCCAGCACCGTCGTAGCCACCGTGCCAAAAATAAAACTCAGCGCTCCATATTGCCCTTCGCTCGGATCCCACTTGGTCGATAAAAAGAAATCCGCGATGCTGACTTCCTTAAAGGTCATTAAGCCTTGCTGACCGACAAAAATGATAATCGCAAACACAATTATGGTCATGAGAACCGCACTGCTGATAAATAAATAGCGGATATACCGGTCGTAAGCCAACCTTATTTTATGATCATTGACGGTCGCCATTGCTGACATGTTCATTCTCCTTACCAATACGGTTTTACCTTTATTATAAGCGTTCTCATTTCTCGCATTGTTAAGACCATGTTAACTTTTTGTTAAATTTGCCTATCTGACATATCTGCTATATAACGAATCAGAGCAGGTCATTTCCGACCTGCTCTGAGTTTAGAAAAAAACATTATCCCACCAATTCATGTTCTATTAACAGAAAAAAATAAGACTGTTCAAAAAGGTTACGATGCTGGGAACGAAGAGGCTTGCGACGCGCCGCGTACTAAAACGTACGCTGGTTAGAAAACCCGACTTTTGCCGAGCTTTGATAACGACGGCAAAAGTCGTTGGTTGCACTTATGTCCATCAGATAAAATTAATCCCATCTGATGGACCAAACAAACGTAGTCGTGATTGCGCAACGCTTGGCGCTTTAGCGCCTTAGAGTTGGCGGCATACTCCTTGCGGGTGTAACGCAGATTGACTTTTTTCAACAGCCGGAACTTTATTTAGGCATTTTGGTGAGTGGAATAAACCCATTTTTTTCGGCATAGGCTTCTTGGAATTCTTTGCCGGTTACATACTCAATAAACGCCTTCACTGCTCCACTCGGTTCTCCTTTGGTGTACATACGGCCAAAGGTGTAGACCCGATATTTACCGCTTTGGACATTTTCCAACGTATATTTCACACCATCATACGCTAATGGCTTGATGCTTGCGTCAACATAAGCGGCATCCACATAACCAATCGCACCCGGGGTCGATGCAATGGCCGCCCGGACAGCACCGTTCGAATCTTGGATGACCGCGTTATCCGTAAAGGCTGCATTTTTTAACACAACTTCAGCAATCGTTGCCCGCGAACCGGAAGATTTAGCCCTGTGAATGATCGTAATCGCTTGATCCTTGCCGCCCACATCTTTCCAGTTGGTAACCTTTCCGGTAAGAATATCAACGTACTGCGCTTGCGTTAAGTTATCCACTGTGACATCCGGGTTAGCCACAAAAACGAAAGGGATACCAACCAATTTGTGCTCAACAAGTCCTGCATTTTTTAAGCTATCCTGCAAACCAACATCCGAGTTACCGATGTTTACCGATCCGCTGGCTGCCTGGTTCTGGCCGGTGAATGAACCGCCGCCGCTAATATTCACTGTTACTTTTGCATATTTCTTCTGAAATTCTTCCTGGCCCGGTTTCAACAGCGGCAACAGTGCAGTGGAGCCGGAAGCCGTTACCGTCCCCTGTACTTCCGTTGTTTTTGGCTGCTCCGCCTTTTGGGAACCACAACCGGCCACCAAACTAAATCCGAGCATCAGCACTGCAATACCTGCCAGAAATTTTGATTTTTTCAGTGTCTTCATGTAGAGCCCTCCTAATTTATTATCAAATCGTATAGTTTTATTATAAAAACATCGCGAACCCCTTGTGTTAAGGAATTGTTAACATTGTGTTAAAAAAAGTGAAACCGCATCCAGCTCTTCCATTATTTCTTCTTTCGAGCTATGATTTCTATATAGTATGGTAATATTCCTTATAGGAGGCTTATGCACATGTTTACGCCCGGCATCCGCAACCGACTGATTTCGTCTTTTCTGCTGCTCATCCTGTTAATGATGGCAGCCCTAGGCAGTTATCTTCTCTGGTTCTTTCATAAATACAATATTGAACGTTTATCAGACTACTTACAAACCGAGTCAGAAATTGCCGGCCAACTGCTGCGGCCATATATGCGAGGGCCTCTGCAAAAAGCCGGTCTGGACGCCGTTCTCAAAGAACTGGCGACCAAAGCCGATCGTCGTTTGACCATTATTGATACAACCGGCGTCGTATTAGCAGATTCTTGGGAAAATCCGGCGCTCATGGAAAACCATAATAACCGGCCGGAAATCATGGCTGCCTTGGCAGGTCAGGTTGGTAAGGCGACACGATATAGCACCACACTGGGCGAACAATCGATGTATATTGCCATGCCGATGAAACAGGATGGGGAAATAACCGGAGTTCTAAGAATATCCACCACGTTAGCCCATGTCGAAGCTGGCTTTAATGAGATGCGCAATGTGCTGCTGGTTGCCTTTTTACTAACTGCTCTACTGTCCATACTGCTCAGTATGCGCCTGGCCCGCAAATACACGGCGCCGATTGAAGAAATAACAAGCATCGCCAGCCAACTGGGAGCAGGCCAGTTGGATAAACGGGTCCATTTACGAACGGGCGATGAACTGGAAGTCTTAGGGCACACACTCAACAATCTCGCCTCGAGCTTGGATGACAAAATCAATGAAATCATGGCCGAAAAACGAAAACTTGAATTAGTCTTCGAAAACATGGACAATGCGGTCATCTTATTTGACCGTTACGGCCGGGTCATCGATGCCAACAGCCAGGCACTTACCTTGTTCAAATTCACTCCTGCGATGTATGGGCAGCACCATGTGCAGGTCATCGGAACCAGCCTGTTGGATAAAGCGTTAAAAGAAACGATCCTGCAAAACGAACGACAGTGGCTGGACGTGCGGCTCAACGTTCAAGGAATGAAAAGAGTATTCCAGGTATTCATTGCCCCGACTGCGAACCCGAATGACGGGTCATTGTGTGTTCTGTCTGTATTTCATGACATTACGGCCTTAAAAGAAATTGAAGAACGGCAAGCGGATTTCGTAGCCAACGCGTCGCACGAACTGAGCACACCGCTGACAGCGATTAAAGGGTTTGCCGAAACGTTGCTGGACGGCGCCTTACAGAACCCGGAACTCAGTAATAAATTTGTATCGATCATTCACGAAGAAGCGGAACGAATGCACCGGCTGGTGAAAGACCTCCTGCAATTGGCTCGCATTTCTTCCCGTGATTACCACCAACAGATCCAACACACACCTACGGCAATTCAACCGATTGTCGAAAAAGTAATTCGTCATTTGGCCCCGCAATTGGAAAATAAGTCCCTTGCCGTAGAATTACATATTGAACCAGAAGAACTCAGCATATACAGCAGCTCAGACTGGCTCAACCAAATACTCGTCAATTTGATCGAAAACAGCATTAAGTTTACCCCGTCCGGCGGAAAAATCTTCGTCACATGCCGCCAGGAACAAGCTAAAGCAATCATACGCGTACAAGATACGGGAATCGGCATCCCGGCCGAAGACCTCCCCTTTATCTTCGACCGGTTTTACCGCGTGGACCGCGCCCGCACGCGAGCGGCCGGCGGTACAGGGTTGGGGCTTGCCATCGTCAAATATATGGTTGAAGCCCTTGGCGGAAAAATCGAAGCCCAAAGTAATGTGGGAACCGGTTCAACCTTCACCATCACTTTCCCCGTCGCGCCGGAAAACCCACCCAACACTAAACCGCCACAATAACAAAAAAAAACAGGTGGCCCTGTCGTTCAAAGTAAAGTTGCAAAAACCGTCTTCGCTGCATGTTTTGCTATGCAGCGAAGACGGTTCTTTTTTACATCCGTTTATTTTTTTCTAAGCCGTTGCCCGGTCGCAAGGTAAATAACCCATTCGGCGATGTTGGTCGCATGGTCGGCAAACCGTTCCAAAAAACGTCCGACTAAAATTAACTGGGTTGCCTGGCCAATCTTCTTCGGATCTTCCAACATAAACGTTAACAGCTCGCGGAACATTTGTTTTTGAAGCTGATCGACTGCATCGTCCGCCAGGCAAACCTGTTCGGCTAGCGTAATATCCATATTGGTATAGGCCTCCATCGCCTGGCTGAGCATTTTTTGTACCATTTGCGCCATACGGGGAATATCAATCAAGGGTTTGATCAATGGCTCATTCGCCAAAAGGATTGTTACTTTTGCGATGTCGTACGCATGGTCGCCCATTCGTTCCAAATCTGTCGTTATCTTTAAACCCGTACTGATAATGCGAAGGTCTCGTGCCATAGGCTGCTGTTTTGCGATAAGCAGCATACAGCGGTCTTCGATGCTGACTTCCAGTGCATCAATCGCGTCATCACCCTCCATCACCTTCCGAGCCAGTTCCACATCTTTCTGGGCAAGGGACGTTACGGCGTCGCCAATTGCTCTGGCTACCAATTCTCCCATCAAAATAATTTCCTTACGTAACATTTCC
>JAGFXW010000126.1 GCA_017861495.1 Bacillota bacterium | reverse complement strand
AATAGCATAATGCAAATTAAAATTGCCGACAATAAATTGCCGGCAGAATGTCAAAATCAACAGTTGAAATGCAATAATCGGAGAATAAACTGCATTACAATCCAAATATTTTTTTCAATTTAGGCGCCTGCTGTCTACTAACCGGCACCTCAACCGTTAACCCATCCATAATCAGATTATAGGTACCATTAAACCATGGAATAATTTCCCTGACTTTTTCGATATTTACGATATAAGCCCGATGGCTGCGAAAAAAACATTGCTCATCCAGACGGGCCTGTAAATCTTGCAATGTCATATTGCATTGATATTTCTGTTCCCGGGTGTAAATTTTAAGCTGTCCTTCACAATAACACGCCAGGATAATATCACTGGTGTCAACAATCGTTGCTTTCGCATTATGCTCAATCGCCAACTTTGTTTTCGTATATACTTGATTAGAAAATTTATCCATTGTTTTGTTTTTCTTTAATTCCACGACAGAAGTCAGGTCCATCATACGACGAACCCGATTGATCGCTTTGGCAACCCGTTTCGTAGAAAACGGTTTCAACAAATAATCGACAACGTCCAGTTCAAACGCTTTTAAAGCAAATTCTTCATGCGCCGTAGCAAAAACCACAAGCGGAGGACGATCCATATCCATAATTTCTTCTGCAGCCTTTATTCCGTTAATGCCGGGCATTTCAATATCCATAAAAATCAAATGGGGATTTTCTGTGCGGATCGTGTCCAATGCTTCCTGATAATTGCAACAAGTGTTAATAACGCAAACATCAGGGTCCTTTTCTAATAAATATTGCAGTTCGTCGCGTGCGTGAACCTCGTCATCTACGATAAGTACCCGGATTTTTGCTTTTTCGTTATTCATGCCACCCCATCCTTGCTATGCAATGGTATTGAAATATAAATGATCGTCCCTTTTCCTTCCGTGCTGTCAATTCTAAGAGCATGTTGCGATCCATAGATATTCTTCAGGCGTTCGTTCACATTCGTCAAACCGACACCCGCACCCTTCCCAAAACCCCGTTCAAATATTTGTTTCATATTTTCGTGCGGAATGCCTTGACCATCATCTTCAACTTGAAGTTCTACGATAGATCCGTCTTGTTTGGCCGAAATGGTGATTGTACCGCCATTTGTCCGGGAAAGCAATCCATGTTTTACCGCGTTCTCTACCAACGGTTGCAGTGTAAAAGAAGGAATTTTAACATTTTCAACAGCTTCATCGATTTTTTTCACGATAAAAAGCCGGTCTCCAAAACGAGCTTTTTCCAAGGTAAGATAGGAATCAACCAGTTGGAGTTCTTCTTGTAAGGTAACAAAATCACGTGACGATTTCAAACTACGGCGAAAAAACTCACTTAACTCAATGATCAAACTTCTGGCTTGTTCCGAATCCGTGCGACAAAGCGATACAATCGTATTTAACGCATTAAACAAAAAATGAGGATTAATTTGCGCGCGCAAAGCGTTAAGTTCGGCAACCGTAGCCAATTCCGCCTTCTGTTGCAGCGTTGCCAATTCCAGCTGCGTGCTGAAAAGCTGCCCTAACCCTTGAGCAAATTCATTATCCAGTGAAGTCATTGCATCTTCCGCCGCGTAATAAATTTTCAAAGTCCCGGCAATTTCATCCCGACAAAACAAGGGAACAATAACTGCCGACTTTAATGGGCAGCCTGCATGGTTGCAACCGATCTCTGTAGCATTTTGGGCCACCATCATATGGCCGGTTGACAGGCAAGATTTTGTAACTGCCGTCAATAACGGTCCTCCCGGACAATGATGATCATTTCCTAACCCGGCATGTGCCAGGACTTGTTTACAATCCGTAATTGCCACCGCCGCGGCAGAGGTCATCATTAAAATCGTTGTGGCCACTTTTTGCGCCGACCAGGCAGTTAATCCACCCTGCCGGAAATAAGGCAAGGCAGCATTCGCAATTCGTAATGCCCGATGAGTCTGCAATGCAGCGATACGTGTTTGATGTTCTTTCGCATTTTGAACAATGATCATAAAAACGGCAATTCCCAGACCATTTGCTAATGACATAGGAACAACAATTTTTGAAACTAATGACAACGCGTTTTCAAACGGTTTTGAAAACGCCAGGATCAGCAGCATACTAAATAAAATAATACCAATGCCGGTAATTACGCCGGTAATCCAATCCGGGCTTTTCGGCTTCATCCTGGCATGAATATAACCCGCTGCAAACCCGCCAACAATAGTTGCTACTCCGCATTGCAAGGCGGTAAAACCACCCATGCTGATACGGTGGATCCCGCTGATTAAGCCCGTAACGGTGCCTACTAACGGACCACCTAATAAACCGGCAACAATGCTTCCCATGTCGCGTACGTTGGCAAATGCATCCTCTATGGGAATCCCTAAATAGGTACCGGCTATTGATATAGCGGAAAAAATAATAGTAAGCACTGTTTTTTCTTTATAGCTTTTATGCTCCTTGAACACAAACCGGAAAGCCTGTGTTTGTGAAAATACATAAGCGACTACAGCAATAAAAGCAATTCGCTGGATCAATATCATTGACAAGCTTTCTTCCATGATATTACCCCTTTAACAAATTACTAATTTCAGTCATGATGGTTTGGCTTAATAATTCCAGTGACTCTTTGTCGATTTTTCCTTGTTCGACAGAAATTGGCCTGCCAAACCGGATTGTAATTTGCGGTAAAATAGTTCCATTGCAAAAAATTTGATTTGTGCCTGTTATCGCCGTCGGAATGATTGGGACTCCTGCCCGGGCGGCAATCAAACTGACCCCCGGTTCCGGGTTTCCAAGTATCCCCGTTTTACTTCTTGTTCCCTCCGGAAAGATCCCAACAACCTTGCCGGCGATCAACAGCCCCAGAGCCGTTCGTATGGCCGTCCGGTCCGCACTGCCCCGGCGGACAGGAAATGCATTCAAATTGCGGATGATTTGGCCGAAACCCCAAAGGCGGAACAATTCTTCCTTTGCCATATAATGAAGGGCTCTCGGTACTGCCGTGGCAATGACCGGCGGATCTAAGTTACTGATATGGTTCGCGCAAATCAGAACTCCACCTTGTTTGGGAATGTTATCCAATCCGGTTACTTTCCAGCGAAAGAACACAGTCAATATGAACGAAAAAATAATCCGCAGAAATTCATAAAGAATCTTGCCCAAATTAAAGCCGCTCCCTGCAAATTTGTAAGATTTCCCGGACTACTTCTTCAATTCCCAAGCCTGTAGTATCAAGCAATATTGCATCTTCCGCCTGCATCAAGGGCGCTGCTTCCCGTTCACTGTCAATTTTATCCCGTGTAATAATCTCCTGCTGCATCTGTTCCAGGCTAATATCGAAGCCCTTGTGCTGCAATTCCAGCCAACGCCTTCGCGCCCGCTCCGGAATGGAAGCTGTCAAAAAGATCTTCACATCCGCGTTCGGCAAAACATAGGTGCCGATATCGCGTCCATCCATGACCACTCCGCCTTCACTGCCCATATTACGCTGCATAATCAACATTTCAGCCCGAACTTCCGGAATTAACGCGATAGCCGATACCATTCTTGAGACTTCCGGCAACCGGATTTGCTCCGTAATGTCAACACCATCGACGGAAACATGGGTTTTCTCATCCTTATAGGTTAAACGCAAATCACAGGAACGGGCAATTTGGATAATTTCTTTCACATCATCACCGGAAAGTTTCTGGCATATCGCTTGCCAGGTAATCGCCCTGTACATGGCTCCTGTGTCAATATAAACATAATTCAGCTGCCGGGCAACAATTTGGGCAACCGTGCTTTTGCCGGCACCGGCAGGTCCATCAATCGCAATCGTTAGTTTTTTCATTATTTCCTCCACCATAGAAATTCATAATTTCATTATAGTTGCTCAAGCACCTCAAAAAAGTTTGGATAAGAAACAGACGCACAGGCAGGGTTCAGAATTTCCACACCTTCAGCAGCGGTACCGGCAACTGCCAGGGACATCGCCATCCGATGATCGCCATAAGTCAGACAGGTAGCTGAATGGAGCTTTTGTGGTCCTTCAATGATTAACCCATCAGCAGTTTCCTGAATGATGGCTCCCATTTTTCCGAACTCATCGACAATGGCGCGTATCCGGTCAGTTTCCTTGACTCTCAGTTCTTCCGCCCCGCGAATAACGGTTCGTCCGTTGGCAAACAAGGCAGCAACCGCCAAAACCGGAATTTCATCAATCAGCCTTGGAATAATCTCCGCTTCAAGGCAAACGCCTTGTAAATCAGCCGAGCAAACAACAATGTCAGCCACAGGTTCCGCTTCTTCCAATCGCTCGTTGACAAGGCGAATGTCAGCCCCCATCAACCGCAGAACATCCAAAATCCCACTCCGGCTAGGGTTCAACCCAACGTTCCGCAAAACCAATTCACTGCCGGGAACGATCGAAGCAGCGACCAGCCAAAACGCCGCCGAACTGATATCGCCAGGCACATCAATCACCGCCGGCGCTTTCAGCGACGAAACGGGAGAAATAGTCACCGTTAAATCCTTCCGTTCAACCGGGACGCCAAACAATTGCAACATTCTTTCCGTATGATCCCGGGAAAGATAAGGTTCTGTAATCGTTGTACTGTTGTTGGCAAACAACGAGGCGAGTAAAATGGCGGATTTAATTTGCGCGCTCGCAACCGGCAGAGAATACGTAATCCCTTGGATCGTTCCGGCAGGCAGTATGGCCAAAGGCGCGTAACGGGAGTTTTCACGTCCGATAATTTTACAGCCCATCCGGCTCAACGGCTCAACCACGCGCCCCATAGGACGACGCCGCAATGAACTATCGCCGGTTATTACACTAAAAAAAGGCTGAGCGGCAAGGATCCCGGACAACAATCGTAATGTAGTTCCGGAATTACCAGCGTTCAACACATCGCTCGGTTCCTTCAAACCGTAAAACCCACAGCCTTTGACAGTGACTTGCTGTTCACCGGTAAATTCAATAACCGCCCCTAATTCCCGCATGCAGGCAATCGTCGATAAACAATCCTCAGAAAACAAAAAATTATTGACCTGTACCGAATGTTCTGCCAATGAGGAAAGCATTACGCTGCGGTGGGATATTGATTTATCTCCCGGAATCACAATAGAACCATTCAACGAGGTTTTAGGCTTTATACCTTGGACATTATGTATTTCACTCATAATTTCGTTTCTCCTCCCTTTACCATGCTGCGTCCCAGCGCACCTGACAATACTTCCAATTCTCGCATTAATTGCAAAAAATTCGCTGGATTTAGCGATTGCGTTCCATCCGACAACGCGTCATCCGGATGGGGATGAACTTCTATAATGAGACCATCCGCGCCGGCTGCCAAAGCAGCTTTGGACATCGGACCGACCAGATGCCAATGACCGGTTCCATGGCTTGGATCTACAATAACCGGCAAATGGCACAATTGCTTTACAACGGGTACCGCGTTCAAATCCAAAGTATTGCGAGTGGACGGTTCAAAGGTGCGAATCCCTCTTTCACACAACACAATCTGCGAATTACCGCCGACAGCGATATACTCCGCAGCCATCAGCCACTCTTCAATCGTCGCCGAGATTCCCCGCTTCAATAATATTGGTTTTCTAACAGAAGCAACTTCTTTGAGCAGGGCAAAATTTTGCATATTCCGGGCGCCAATTTGTAACATATCGGCATATTCGGCAACCACTGTCACCATACGGGGATCTGTTACTTCAGAAACAACCGGCAAACCAACCGTTTTGCCGACCGATTGAAGAATTTTCAGGCCTTCTTGTTCTAATCCTTGAAAACTATATGGCGATGTACGTGGTTTGTAGGATCCACCGCGCAACATCGCCGCCCCGGCGCTTTTTACCGCAACCGCCGTCTCCCAAAGTTGTTCATAACTCTCCACTGCACAAGGACCGGCAATTACCTGCACCGTTTCACCGCCAAATACAACATCATCAACCTGAACTAAAGTATTTTGCCGGCGAAATTCCCTGCTGACCAATTTAAATGGCGTTAGAATTGGAATTACCCGTTCCACCCCCGCCATTTTTTCATATTGATCAAGATCATCATTCTGAGAATTACCTACCGCAGAAATAATTGTATGCTTCCCCTGCTGAAAAAACTGTGCCGATAAACCTTGCTGGCGAAGTTTTTCCAAAACGCAGGTCAATTCTTCTTCTGTTGGCGCGTTCATCAGGATAATCATAGTGACTTCTCCTCAAATTATAAACTAATTTATGTTAGTATATTTCCGCATCTTGGACCAATATCCTTTGTCCGCTGCCGGTAATATTTAATCAAGAGCATGCAAACCGGCTACATAACCGGTGGAAAACGCTGCCTGAAGGTTATAGCCACCGGTATAACCGTTAATATCGATGATTTCACCGGCAAAGTAACAATTTCGGATCAATTTTGAGTTCATTGTTTTCGCGTTAATTTCTTTCGTGCTTACTCCGCCGGCCGTAACAACGGCTTCTTTTAAGGGCCGAACGCCCCGTATGGTCAGACTGACATGCTGTAATTGATAAACCAGACGCTGCCGTTCGCTTTTTGTTACTTGATGGACCTGTTTTTCCGGATCGATATGCGCCAGGTCAATCATGATATCAATCAATTTGGCCGGCAACAAATCATGCAGCGCGTTTTTTACCTGCTTGCGGATAAACTTTTCAAAATCCCTCTGCACTCGTTGATCAAGAATTTCTTCCGTTAATGCCGGCTTTAAATTAATTTCCAATACCACGTCTCTTTTCGGGTCTTTATGTGGAAAAAACAGGTCAGAAATATGCTCACTCAATGATAAAATAATCGGACCCGATACACCAAAATGAGTGAAGAGCATTTCGCCAAATTCGTTGGCAACTGGTTTACCATCTACATAAATCGTTGCGCGAACATTCTTCAAAGAAAGACCCTGTAGATCCTTGACCCATTCTTCTTCCGTTTCCAACGGTATCAAAGACGGCCGCAAAGGAATAATTTTATGTCCCAATCCTGCCGCCAGACGATATCCGTCACCGGACGATCCTGTCCCCGGATAAGATGAGCCGCCTGTTGCCAATATAAAAACATCGGCGTGATATTCCCGCCCTGACGCAGTGATCACCTTGGCAATTTTCCCATCAGCAACAATGATTTCTTTC
>JAGFXW010000125.1 GCA_017861495.1 Bacillota bacterium | reverse complement strand
ATCAGCCGCGGAACGATTAAGCTTCAGTCGGTAAAGATGCTTGTGCTTGATGAAGCAGACGAAATGTTGGATATGGGGTTTGTCGAAGATATTGAAAGCATTTTAAAATATATTCCCGGCGAAAATCGACAGACGCTTTTATTTTCAGCTACAATGCCGGCGCCGATTGCTATGCTGGCCCGCCGGTATATGAAAGATCCAATCAATGTCAGTATTAGTAGAGAGCAACTTACCGTCCCCCTTACCGATCAATTCTACTATGAAATCACGGATAAGCTGGATGGCTTATGCCGGGTATTGGATGCGGAAACAATGGGAAGGCTGATTATCTTTTGCCGGACCAAAAAGGGGGTTGACGAGTTGGTGTCTTCCCTTCAAGCGCGCGGGTACATGGCAGATGGCCTTCATGGAGATTTAAGCCAAGTGCAGCGCGATCGGGTCATGAAAAAATTCCGGGACGGAAAACTGGAAATACTAATTGCTACCGATGTCGCTGCCAGAGGCCTTGATATCGAACAAGTTACGCATGTCGTGAATTACGACATACCACAAGATCCGGAAGCCTATGTTCACCGCATTGGCCGAACGGGACGGGCAGGACACAAAGGAACTGCCATTACGTTTATCAATCCTCGTGAGTTCAGACAACTGAAATTAATCGAACATATGGCTAAAACCCGGATATTACGGCGTCAACTTCCGTCTCCGACCGAAGTACTGGACCGAAGACGCGAAATGATTAAAAAGAATCTCATTAATATCATCGAACAAGGTAAGTATGCGGATTATCAAAAAATTGTTGCTGATTTGGCCGAGCAGTATGATGCGTTGGATATTGCTGCCGCCGCATTAAAACTTTTTCAAGAAGGGGTTAAATCCGCTTCAGCGGTTGAAGAAAAAACAACATTTTCAAATACAGGCGGTGCTCCTGGCATGGTGCGTCTATTTATTAATATCGGCAAGGCGCAAAAAATTCGCCCGGAAGATTTTATACGGACAATCGCCAGTGAAGCCGATATTGCCGGCAGTCAGATCGGCATTATTAACATCTATGAAAAGTTTTCTTTCGTAGAAGTCGCCGAAAGCGTAGCCGAACGCGTAATATCGGTTATGCACAAAAATAGTATTAAAGGCTATAAGATTAACGTTGAACCTGCTAAGGCCCGCTGATCCCTTGAAATATTTTCCTTTCATTGACATTACGAACAAATGTTTGTATAATTTACATAGAAGTGATAAGGGAGTGAACATAGTATGGATAAAATGAAAGCATTAGAAAATGCTATGCGGCAAATTGAAAAAGACTTTGGCAAAGGTTCCATTATGAAGTTAGGTGAAGTAGCCGCTAAAATGAATATTGATGTAATCCCAACCGGAGCACTATCGCTTGATATTGCTTTAGGCGCTGGTGGCATGCCGCGCGGCCGGGTAATTGAAATATACGGTCCGGAATCCTCCGGAAAAACAACAGTAGCCTTGCATGTAATAGCCGAGGCTCAAAAAATCGGTGGGATTGCCGCTTTCATCGACGCAGAACATGCTCTCGATCCACAATATGCAAAACGTCTTGGTGTTGATGTGGAAAATTTGTTAATTTCGCAGCCTGATAATGGGGAACAAGCGTTGGACATTGCGGAAGCATTGGTCCGCAGCGGCGCAATTGATGTAATCGTTATCGATTCGGTTGCAGCATTGGTTCCAAAAGCGGAAATTGAAGGTGAAATGGGAGATTCGCACGTTGGTTTACAGGCCCGTCTCATGTCCCAGGCACTGCGGAAACTAACCGGGATTATTAGTAAATCCAAAACAACAACTATTTTTATTAACCAAATCCGGGAAAAAATTGGTGTCATGTTCGGAAATCCTGAAACTACGACTGGTGGGCGCGCTTTAAAATTTTATGCCTCTGTTCGCTTGGAAGTCCGCAAAACAGAAGCAATCAAGCAAGGAAACGATACCATTGGCAATCGTACGAAAGTAAAAGTTGTTAAAAATAAAATTGCACCACCGTTTAAACAGGGTGAATTTGACATTATGTATGGTTTTGGGATTTCGCGGGAAGGATGTATTGTTGATATCGGATCTGATTTGAATATTATCACGAAAAGCGGCGCTTGGTATTCTTATGGTGAAAACAGACTCGGACAAGGTCGTGAAAATGTCAAAGATTTCTTCAAACAAAATCCAGCGATTGCCGCTGAAATTGAAACAAAAATTCGTGAAATGGTATTTACTGACGCAGTAAAACCGGAAAACGCGCTTGATGCTACGACCGCTGAAGCCGGTAACTAACAAGCAGGCGGCATTGGACGCCGCTATCCGGGCATTGACTTTTCGCGCTCTTACTGAACAGGAAATAGAACAAAAATTAAACAAACGCAGCTGTCCGAACGAAATTATACAAGAGGTAATCCAGTATCTTAAATCATATGGTTATTTGAATGATGAAAAACTGGCAAGTGCAATGGTAGATAAATTGACGCGAGACGGCAAACATGGCCGGAATGGTATTATGGGCAAAATGCGCCAACGAGGCATTCCGGAAGCGATTGTGCAACAAACGATCCAAGTCTTTGATCCAAAAACAGAAGTCTTGTCAGCAATTGCTGTTGCCCGCAAAAAAATGCCACATTATAACATTCAAGATAAATTGAAACTTTGTCGCTTTTTAGCGAATAAAGGCTTTTCAACCTCAGTAATCACACGGGTTTGTGTTCAACTGGAAAATGAACAAACAAACGGATAGCTTGACACTTGCTTCAAAAACAATTAAAATAAATATGGTGAAACATGTAATTATATGGCATCCTAATTGTAACCTGGTAAAAAATGCTGATTGCTAAGGGATCAATCGGTAGCTTAGTTTTTAAAGCCGAGTTAACGCTCGGCTTTACCCTTACCTTAACATAATAATAAAGGAGGTGAATAAGATCGGTATTGAAACTATTATAGGTGTTGTTATTGCAGCGTGTGTTGGAGCTGGGGCAGGATATTGGATACGCAAAAATATTGCGGAAGCCAAAATCTCTACGGCAGAAAATGCTGCAAAAAAAATACTTGAGGATGCTGAACGCAGTGGCGAAGCCAAAAAGAAAGAAGCGTTGCTGGAAGCGAAGGAAGAAATTCATCGTTCTCGGACCGAATTCGAACGGGAAGCAAAAGAACGCCGTACTGAATTGCAGCGCTTGGAACGCCGCTTGGTGCAAAAAGAAGAAAATCTTGACCGAAAAATGGATTCTTTGGAAAAAAAGGAAGAATCTCTCGGCAAAAAAGAAGCTGAGTTGGATAAAAGTCAAGAGAAAATTCAGGACTTATACGAAAAACAGCTTTCAGAATTAGAAAGATTGTCAGGGTTGACCTCGGAAGAAGCCCGTAAGGTTCTGTTGGCAAACGTAGAGCAAGAAATAAAACACGAAACTGCAATGATGATTAAAGATTTGGAGCAACAAGCGAAAGAAGAAGCTGACAAAAAAGCGCGCGAGATCATTTCGTTGGCTATCCAAAGATGTGCTGCCGACCATGTGGCGGAAACGACCGTCTCGGTTGTAGCATTGCCTAACGATGAAATGAAAGGTCGTATTATCGGGCGCGAAGGCAGAAATATTCGCACGTTGGAAACTCTTACCGGCATTGACCTTATTATTGATGATACTCCTGAAGCGGTTATTTTATCCGGCTTCGATCCTGTCCGTCGGGAAGTTGCGAGACTTGCTTTGGAAAAATTGATTTCTGATGGCCGGATTCATCCGGCAAGGATCGAAGAAATGGTTGAAAAAGCGCAAAAAGAAGTGGAACAAAAAATCAAAGAAGCCGGCGAACAGGCTACGTTTGAAACCGGAGTTCATGGACTTCATCCCGAGATCATTAAACTGCTTGGCCGCTTGAAATATCGTACCAGCTATGGCCAAAATGTACTAAAACATTCTGTTGAAGTTGCCCACTTGGCGGGCGTAATGGCCGCAGAACTCGGTGTGGATGTTATGCTGGCGAAACGGGCCGGACTTTTACATGACCTTGGCAAAGCTGTTGACCACGAAGTTGAAGGGCCTCATGTCACAATTGGTGCTGATTTAGCTCGCAAATACCGGGAAACGCCTGAAGTTATCAACGCAATTGCCGCTCACCATGGAGACGAAGAAGCAACGACTGTGCAAGCAGTTTTAGTTGCGGCTGCAGATGCTGTGTCGGCTGCCCGTCCTGGAGCGCGCCGCGAAACTTTGGAAAGTTATTTGCGAAGGTTGACGAGATTGGAAGAAATTGCAGAATCCTTTGATGGTGTAGATAAATCATTCGCCATTCAAGCAGGCCGCGAAATACGTATTATGGTTAAACCGGATAAAATCGATGATGTCGTTTCGGTTAGATTGGCAAGAGATATTGTTAAGAAAATCGAAAGTGAACTTGAATACCCGGGACAAATCAAAGTTACCGTTATTCGCGAAACTCGCGCAGTTGATTATGCAAAATAGAGTAAACTATTAAAATTTTGCTGACAAGCACCCGTTTAAACCATTGTGTTTAAGCGGGTGCTATTGTGTTATTGCCATTGTACTCAGCTTGACAAACGTTACATTATGGAATTAAATTAAAGCGATAGCCGTAATAGATAACCCAAAAGTATAATTCAATAATGTCATATGAATATGTTCACAAAGCTGTTTGCGATAAAGAAAGGAAGGTAATTGTTAAATGAACAAATTGCTATTGGATGATTTGTTAAAAAGAGCCATGATTGAAGATATTGGCACCGGTGATGTTACCAGTGAGACAATCTTTTCCCAAGATCATATGTCCAAAGGGTATCTTTTAGCAAAACAAGATATGATTGCAGCTGGAATAGAAGTGTTTTCGCGTGTATTTGCCATGATTGATGACAAAGTAACCATCACCTTTCAATGCGCTGACGGCGAACCGGTTCAAAATGGACAAAAATTTGCTGTTCTTCAAGGGCCAACTCGTTCTTTGCTCACTGGAGAACGGGTTGCATTGAACTTTTTACAGCATCTGAGCGGCATAGCAACCGAAACAAGGAAGTATGTTGAAGCATGTGCAGGTTACGGGACCGTGATTGTGGATACCCGTAAAACAACACCAGGCTTGCGAATGTTGGAAAAATACGCAGTGGCCATCGGTGGAGGGAAGAATCATCGATACGGATTGGATACGATGGTTTTAATCAAAGATAACCATATAAAAGCAGCGGGAGGAATTTTGCAAGCAGTAACCAAGGTGCGCAGTGTCATATCCCCTTATCTAAAAATCGAGGTGGAGGCTGAGACACTTGAAGAAGTGCAGACGGCCCTGTCTGCGAAAGTCGATATAATCATGCTGGATAATATGCCGTTGTCGATGATCCGGGAAGCTACGATCCTGATTAATCACCAAGCTTTAGTCGAAGTATCCGGTAACGTAACGTTGGATCGTATCGAAGAGTTGGCTTCTGCCGGTGTAAATATTATTTCCAGCGGCGCGCTTACCCACTCAGTTAAAGCAACTGACATTAGCATGCGCTTGGAAGGGATCTAGTGTTTTCATTGCTTGGCCTTTTCATTCCACTTTAGATGGTGTATAATCGCACTATAACATTAGACATGCTTGGATGGTGAACGCTATGCCGAAATTAATTCCAGACAATGATCAACAGGTTACTGACGGTGTAAACCTGCTGATTTCTATTTTAATCCGGTATCCGGAAATTACGTCGATCAGTTTTGATCCACAAACTCATATTTTACGACAGAATTTTATGTTATCAGGCATACCGTCAAAAATCGAATTTGCTAAAGTACGAAAAGTATTGCTTGACAGCATCGCAGTTTATCATACAATTGAAGGAATTAACGATAAAACAGTTGATATTCAGCTAAGCGAATATGACACAGTAGCCATGCTTCACATTGTTCAGGATGTACGAACCTTGTCAAAAGGTGAAATTGCGTTGACAATCGCTCTTTTAAAAGAACATTTTCGATCTTCGTTAATTATTGAAACGAGTGAGGCGTTTCTGGAAGAGGAATTATATTTACAGGATGAGTTAATTGATAATATGCTGAATAATGCGACTCGAAATAACTCGGGCCGTCGATTGGTGGGTATCCGTGAAGACGGACGCGTGATAGTTTATAACAAATAAGAGGCCCAAAATATATTTTCTTTCTCTATGGAGGTTTAGCGTGAAAATACTAATGCTTGGCGACATTTGCGGCCGTTCCGGACGACAGGCTGCCGCGCATTTCATACCGCTTTTGACAAAACAGTATGAAGTCGATGTGGTGATTGCCAACGGAGAAAATACAGCTGGCGGTACGGGGATTACGCAGCCTATCTATGATGAATTGCTGGCAATGGGAATTGATGTAATTACTAGTGGAAATCATATTTGGGATAAGAAAGAAATTTTTTCATTTATTGATTCGGCTGAAAAATTATTGCGTCCTGCTAATTATCCTCCCGGAACTCCGGGGCGTTTTTATTCTTTGCTGCAAATAAGAGGCGTGACTCTGGCAATTATTAGTTTAGCCGGGCGTACTTTTATGCCGCCTGTTGATTGCCCGTTTCGCACGATTGACAATATTCTGGATCAGCTTCGTTATCAAGCTGATCTATATATTATTGATTTTCATGCAGAAGCAACCTCGGAAAAAATGGCTTTAGCCTGGTATCTTGATGGGAAAATCTCTTGTTTGGCAGGGACACATACGCATATTCAAACAGCAGATGAAAGGATATTGCCTGCCGGTACGGCATATATTACTGATCTAGGAATGGTTGGCCCTTGGAACGCAGTTCTCGGCGTCGAAAAAGATCTTATTATACAGAAATTCGTTACCGGCCTCCCGGTAAAATTTTCTTTGGCGCACGGTCCAAACATTTTCAATGCAATTATTGTTGATATTGATGAAAAATCTAAAAAAGCAATCAACATTCAACGGATTTCGGAAAAAATAAATGCATAATTTTCAAATTGTTTAATTTTTTTGAATTACAAAAAAGGAATTATCTGGTGAATAACGAATTAGTACTAATAGAGCAGGTATAATCCCAGCTTAAATGAAATAAAGGAGGGTACTAGTCGTTATGGATGTGTTAAAGGTATCAGCAAAATCTAATCCTAATTCTGTAGCAGGTGCTTTAGCGGGAGTTTTAAGAGAACGCGGCGGAGCCGAAATGCAAGC
>JAGFXW010000335.1 GCA_017861495.1 Bacillota bacterium | reverse complement strand
ACTGGAACGCCTCAAAAAAGGCGCTAACGTGTATGGCGCTCCGCTGGCCATCATTGTTTGCGGGAATACCGATGCCGCCTGGGTTAGGCCATATGACGGAAAAAATGTTGTTGACATTGACGCAAGTATTGTAACCACACATATGATGCTGGAAGCGACAGAACTTGATTTGGGGACGGTTTGGGTATGTTATTTTGATCCCCAGGTGATCAAACAGCAATTTAACTTGCCGGAGGGTGTGGAACCAATCAATATATTGGCTGTTGGCTATGCCCAAGGCGCAGTTTCATCGCCGGAAAGGCATAACGATACGCGGAAACCGATAAAAGAGATTGTATCGTATGAAAAGTATTAATTGGACGACTTATGATATGGGAAGTTAAGTATGCGTCAAATATGTACCGGCAAATACGGTCTATTCATGTATAACCGGACAGATGAAAGGGAGAGGTTGGCAAATGAAGTACCCTATGCTTTTTTCCAAGGCAAAAATAGGCGGTGTCACTTTGAAAAACAGAGTTGTCATGGCGCCTATGATGACCGCTTTTGCTGATTTCAATGGGGAAGCCTCAGCACGGCTTGTGAAGTATTATGAGGAAAGAGCCAAAGGCGGTGTGGGCTTGATTTACTGCGAAGGCTGCGGAGTCGATGCAGAGAACGGACAAGCGGTGTTCAATCAGTTGAACGCCACGAGCCTTAAATACCTCCAAAAGTTGGATCAGTTGACCCAAGCAGTGCATAAATATGATGCAAAAATCTTTGCCCAGCTTCATCACCCCGGCGCCGTTGCGAATTCGGCCATTACAGGGAACCAAAATCTTTCGCCGAGCGGTGTTGTTATCAATCCGGCCTTTGTACCTCGGGCCATGGAGGCCGCTGAGATTAAAAACCTGGTAGTTAAGTATGCCGATGCGGCAGGATTATGCAAGTTAGCCGGCTTTGACGGAGTGGAAATCCACGCTGCGCACGGATATCTGCTGACCCAGTTTTTAAGCCCCTATTTTAATAAGCGCACCGACGAATACGGTGGCAGCCTGGAAAACCGCATGCGGTTCCTCGCCGAAATCTATCAAGCCATTCGTGTGAAAGTGGGCCCGGCGTTCCCAATCACTGTCCGCATCAGCGGTGATGAAATGACGCCGGATATTCCCGGCACCCTTACCCTCGATGATGGCATTGAGATTGCAAAATACATCGAAAAGTTAGGGGCTGCTGCGATCAATGTTTCCAACGGCAACATCTTTAACCGGAACGCCAATTGCGAGCCGTTTTCCTATACTCCCGGCTGGAAACAGCACGTGGCGAAGGCCATCAAAGAAGCTGTCAGGATTCCTGTGATTGCAACGAATACCATCAAAAGTCCGGCGTTTGCCGAGCAAACTTTAGCCAATGGAGTCTGCGACTTTGTGGTTATTGGCCGCGGCAGTTTGGCTGATCCTGAGTGGTCGCGCAAGGCGCAGGAGGGCCGTGAGGACGAGATCAGACAGTGCATAGGCTGCATGTATTGCCGGGAAACCTTGATTGGCAATGGCTTCCCCGTACGCTGTCAGGTCAATCCGCGACTGGGATGCGAGGGGATTTTCGGCGAATACGAGAAGAACGGCCGGGGCCGTCAGGTTGTCGTGGTCGGTGGAGGGCCGGCTGGTATGGAAGCAGCCCGGGTATTGGCGGAACGTGAATTTAAGGTGACATTGTTTGAAAAAACCGGCAGCCTCGGCGGTACGCTCAATATCGCTGACAAGCCGCGCTTCAAAGATATTCTCACCGGATTGACAAGGACGATGCAGACCCAGATCGAAAAACTTGACGTCGAAATCAGGCTCAATACGGAAGCCACTCCTGCCATGGTAAAGGCATTAAATCCAGTCGGCGTCTTTTTAGCGGCGGGAGCCGCACCGATCATCCCACCTATAGAAGGGGTAAACAAAGCCAACGTCCATGCAGCGGAAGAAGTTGCGGCTGGAAAGGTGAAACTATCCGGCACGGTTGCGGTAATCGGCCTGGGCATGACCGGCTTGGAAGTTACCGAAATGCTTCTCGACCAAGGCTGTAAAGTGGCCATGGTCGAAATGATGGACAAAGTGGGACCGGGGATATACGCTGTCCTGCTGGAGGATATCATGGGCCGGATCAACAAGTACAGCCCTATCATATATCTTAAACATATGCTGGCCGAAATTGAAAATCACGGGGTTGTTTTGACCGATTTGGTATCCGGCAAGGATATCGAGATTGCAGCTGACCACGTGGTGCTTTCGCTTGGGGTTGCGCCCTGCAAGGGTTTGGTGGAAGAATACGAGGCTGTATTGGACAAAGTGGTAGCAATCGGCGATGCGGAAAAAGGCGGGCGGATTTATAACGCCATCAAAAACGGGTTCGACAAAGCCTTTGTCTTCGCGTCCGAAAAAATTTAACGATTTATTTTTGTTCAATAGTTGCCCTGTTCAAAGAAGAGAACCGGAGCGTTTATAAAAGGCATTTGAGCAAGTGCTACTACGTCTTTTGCGAATTTAGTTGTTTTAACGGGCCGGTCAGAAAATTTCACGTTTTCAGATTGGTTCTGTTGCAATCTTTTTTTAAGAATGTTACAATCTAATTGTATTACTAATTGTATTATATTATGGAACAATGTTCTATT
>JAGFXW010000334.1 GCA_017861495.1 Bacillota bacterium | reverse complement strand
AATTGTAATTTTGGCTGTATTGGTCGTATTGGCTGTATGGGTATACATTCGCCGGCAGGGGAATGAAAAAATTCGCTTTGATATTGACCGGCGCAGTGATTGTGCGCTGGAAACCTTGACGGAAACTACGGCAGTCCTGTCGTGTAAGGTACCGTTTCGCAATACAGGCAGCCAGGACGGGACGGTCATGGATGCGTTTCCGAGAGTTCTGCTGCCGTATGAACAGTACGATGCGGTGGAAGTATCTGCACGGCTGATGCGGGAGACCGCACCGAGGACCGATGGATATTGGGAGGCTGTTATTGTTCCCAAGTTCACCGGCGGCGGGACGGTTGTGGTTACGATCCAATTTGTTGCCCGAGAAGGCGATATTCGTTCGGCACTGGCCGAGATGGTTGATTTTCCGATCGATCTGGTGCTTCATATTATCAGCCGTTCTTTGGGTTACTTAACAAAACAGCGAATCGTGATTACGGCGGAAGAAATAGCAAAAGCCTTGGCTTCTCAGCCCGGGGTGCAATCGGAGGTCCTGTAAGATGGAAACATTGGAATTAATACCGGTTCGAACCCGTATTTTGACGGCGAAAGATAATATTGTTGATGCAATTGAAAAATATGCAAAAGATAAAGTAGGGCCGAATGATGTGGTCACCGTGGCGGAAAGCGTCGTTGCGATCACACAGGGACGGTATCTGTATCCGGATGATATGAACCCGTGTTTTCTGGCCAAAATTTTGAACCGCTTCGTGCCGCAGAAAGGCAGTTTGTCCAGCGTATATGGGATGCAGGCCGCTATGGATGCGGAAGGAAAGTGGAAGGTGCTGTTCGCTATGCTGGCCGGTATGATCGCCAAAGTGTTTGGGCGCAGCGGGGTTTTTTACCAACTGGCCGGCCGGCAGGCGGCGCTGATTGATGATATGACCGGCACAATGCCTCCGTTTGATAAATACGTTGTGTACGGTCCGCACGATCCATACGGGGTTGCGGCTGCGATCAAAGAACGGATGGGTTGTTACGGCGCCGCGGTTGCGGATGTTAACGACTTGAAACGCGCTTTGGTGGTGGGGATTACGCCGGAACTTGATCCGCAGCAACTGAGCCGGATTTTAATTGACAATCCGTTCGGCAACGCCAGCCAGCGGACGCCGATCGTAATTATTAAAAATTATGCCCAGGCAAAAGAAAAACTCGCAGCTTCATCGCGATAATGACTGCAAAAGAGGATAGTATAATCTATCCTCTTTCTTTCCTCTAACGAGAATATTGTCAAATTGAGGTGAAAACTGATGGCGCGTATAGGTATTACGACAACCGTCCCGGTGGAAATTATTCTGGCGGCCGGACATACGCCTGTAGATTTGAATAATATCTTTATTGCGGATGCGGACCCGAACCGGTATGTGGAGATGGCGGAGGATGCCGGCTATCCGCGCAATATTTGCGGCTGGATCAAAGGGTTATATTCGATCGCTGCCGAACCCGGTTGTGTGGACATGGTCCTTGCCGTTACACAAGGGGATTGCAGCAATACCCAGGCTTTAATGGAGACACTGGAACTGGTCGGTATCGAAACGATACCGTTCGCGTATCCGATGGACCGGGATTATGATATGCTGCGTTTGTCGATGCAGAAGCTGGCTGACCGGCTGGGGGCCAAATGGTCTGATGTCGAAGCCATGAAGATTCGGTTGGATCAAGTACGCAAAAAAGTTGCCGAATTGGACGAACTGACCTGGCGGCAAAACAGCGTCAGCGGCTGGCACAATCATTTATACCAAGTGAGCTGCAGTGATTTTAACGGCGATGTCGATCGGTTTGAACGGGAACTGGATGCTTTTTTGGTTCAAGCCAGGGAAAAACTTGAATTTGAGGAAGATCTCCGGTTGGGGTACATCGGAGTGCCGCCTATGTTTACCGATATCTACCAGTATATTGAACGAATGGGAGCTCGGGTTGTTTTTAATGAAGTACAGCGCCAGTTTGCCATGCCGTTCTTTGTCGATGATATTATAGAACGATTGAAGATATTATTTTTCGGCAGAAATTAGAGATCCCGATCCTCAGCATCGAAGGGGACCGGCCGGGAAAAGTGGATGCCAGGACCAAACTGCGGATCGACAGTTTCTTGGAGATGCTGCGCTAAAAGCCGGCTGGATGGGGATGCTATACGGTTAGGAAAAAATGAAAAATAGGGCCGGTGATGAAGTGTTTTGCGGAATTGATTTAGGCAGCCGGAGCGTCAAAGTTGCCGGAATGGTTGACGGGCGGCTGACCGTTTCGAATATCATGGAAACTGTACAATTTTATCGTACCTATGGGCAGCGGACGTCGGATGGCTTAGCCGTTGACTATAATGCATTGGGGATGACCGGTACCAAACGGGTCGTAGCGACCGGCTATGGCCGCAATACGATCCGCATCGCGGACGCCGTCGTAATTGCCGAATTAAAAGCCCATGTTTTGGGAGCGACGTGGCAAACCGGACTGAAGAATTTCACGTTGTTGGACCTTGGCGGCCAAGACAGTAAAGTCATAAAAGTGAAAAACGGAAAAATGATCGATTTTCAGACCAATGACAAGTGTGCAGCCAGCACCGGCCGTTATTTGGAAAATATGGCGGCCATCCTGGGATTGACACTGGAAGAACTGGGCCAATACAGTGAAAATCCGGTTGAGCTGAACGCGACTTGCGCCATCTTTGGTGAAACCGAGCTAATCGGCCGCATCGTAGAAGGGTACGGCGTACCGGAATTGGCTGCCGGCGTAAATTATACGATTTTTAAACGCATCCGCCCGATGTTGACGGCTGTCGGCGGGGATACGATTGTTTTTACCGGCGGGGTGGCGCGCGGCGCGGCGATTGCCGAATTATTGAAGAGAGAACTTGGCGTTACGGTGATTGTTCCGGAACGGCCGCAATTAAACGGCGCCATTGGCTGTGCGGTATATGCGGCGGAAATATAAGGATCCGTTGCTTGGGCAGCAGGAGCATAATAGGAGGCAATACTAATGAAAAGAATAGATGGCCGAGAGGCATTGGATTTGCGACAAATTAAAATTACCCGTAATTACTTAAAGTATCCGGAAGGTTCCGTGCTGATTGAAGTAGGCGATACGAAAGTAATTTGCGCCGCCAGTATCGAAGAGCGGGTTCCGCAGTTTATGAAAGGATCAGGACAAGGCTGGATTACGGCGGAGTATTCCTTGCTGCCGCGTTCCACACAAACACGAAATATCCGTGAAGCGGCAAAAGGGAAAATGAGCGGGCGGACTCATGAGATTCAGCGGCTAATTGGCCGGGCGCTGCGGAGCGTGGTGAACTTGAAAGCCTTGGGTGAACGGACCATCTGGATTGACTGTGATGTGATCCAGGCTGATGGAGGGACACGGACCGCCTCGATTACGGGCGCTTTTATTGCCATGGTCGATGCGGTAAACTCCATTTATACCAATACGGACAAGCCGTTTCCGGTGGAAGATTTCCTGGCAGCGGTGAGTGTTGGGGTTGTAGACGAGAACGTGTTGTTGGATTTATGCTATGTGGAAGATTCCAATGCCATTGTGGATATGAACCTGGTTATGACCGGATCGGGGCAGATTGTTGAAATCCAGGGGACAGGCGAAAAACGCTCCTTTTCCAAAACCGAGATGGCGGCAATGATGTCGGCGGCGGAAGAGGGTATCAGTGATTTGATTAACTATCAAAAAGACCTTCTGGGTAATTTATCCTGGCGGATTGGTCATGCGCCATGAAACCGATTGTAATAGCCAGTACAAACAAGGGGAAAATTTCTGAAATCCGGGCAGCTTTTCAAGGGCTGCCTTTAGAGATCCATTCTTTGGCGGAGTTTGGCGGTATTCCGGAAGTTGAAGAAACAGGGAAAACCTTTGCGGAAAATGCCGTATTAAAAGCAACTTACTATGCGCGCCATACCGGTATGGCCTGTTTGGCGGATGACTCTGGTTTGGAAGTCGACGCTTTGGGAGGAGCGCCCGGGGTTTATTCGGCGCGTTTTGCCGGCGATACGGCGACTGATGAAGATAACAACCGCAAACTGCTTGCTGCATTGCAGGAAGTGCCAAGGGAACAGCGGAGCGCGCGTTTCCGCTGCGTGTTGGCTTTTCTGGATGTTGATGGTACAATATTGACTGCTGATGGTACCTGCGAAGGTCGGATTTTGGAAGAACCACGCGGCACTGGCGGCTTTGGCTATGATCCTTTGTTTTGCATTCCGAAACTTGGCGCAACATTATCGGAAATTTCCCTGGCAGAGAAAAATGCGGTGAGCCACCGGGGGCAAGCGCTAAAGATTATGACGGAAAAATTAGCGAAGCAGTTTGCTCAAGAAAAAGAGCAATAATACTTATATTAACCTTATTTCCTATTGACAGAGGGCTGACGGATAAGGTATAATAAACTTCGTGGTTGACGGGGCGTGGCTCAGTTTGGTAGAGCACCTGGCTTGGGACCAGGGGGTCGCAGGTTCCGATTCCCTTCACCCGCTCCATTTTATGAATAAACTCTTGTAGTTCCTGTGTTTGCCCGAAGGAACTGCGGGAGTTTTTTATGTTGTATGGGATTACAGAGCGCAAAACTCCAAAAGACCCACGAAACTCCTGTAATTTTGAAGTGTAAAAAGACAAAGTATTGTTCTCTTGATTCTATAATTATGTAAACTAAAGGGAGTGCATAAGTATGGAATTAGGACAAGCGAAAAAGATTTTTTTGATTACGAAAAAAAGCGAGAATGTAACTTCTGCAACACTGGAAACTTATAATATTGTTTTAAGAAAATTTCTTGAGTATTTGATCGAGAGAGATATCTTTGAAATTAATTCTGTAGACTCTTTGTGTATTCGAGAGTTCTTTGTCACACTGAAAGATAAAGGAATAAAAGGGGTTGTTTAATGCATAATAAAAAGGGACAAAGTTGCAAACGAAATTCCCCACTATTGCAGAGGTAAATCCTCGCTATTGCAAAAGGCCATTGCCAGCAATT
>JAGFXW010000124.1 GCA_017861495.1 Bacillota bacterium | reverse complement strand
GCTTCATATGTTTCATGAATAAAATAATCATGCCGCGCTTTCCGGTTTTCCGCTATGATTTTATTGGTTTTTTTCTCCATGGTCTGCACCTCGCCGCTATCGAATGTCTGTATCATTATACCACAAATTCCGGCTTGCTTCAGAACTATTCCCAACCTTCATTGACACAAGATATTACACGGCATATAATGGAAACAATTTAGTTTTGCCATCCACAAAATAGATTGCAGCGAAAGGATGATTGTAGAATGAAAGTCATCGCCACTTCAAACGCCCCGGCCGCCATTGGCCCGTATTCACAGGCAATACAAACGGGCAGCCTGGTTTTCACTTCCGGCCAAATCCCGTTAAATCCAGCTACCGGCGCATTAGTAACCGGTTCCATCGAAGAACAGACCCATCAAGTTCTGAAAAATGTTAAAGCGGTCCTAGAAGCGGCCGGCGCAGGCCTGGATACCGTGATTAAGACCACCGTGTTTATCAAGGATATGAACGAATTCGGCAAAATCAATGAAATCTATTCCGGCTATTTCCCGGGAAATCCACCGGCCCGTTCTTGTGTGGAAGTCGCCCGGCTCCCGAAAGATGTGGGGATCGAAATCGAAGCCATTGCGGTTGTAAAGTAATAAACGGAATAAAAAAACCTGGCTATGCTCCATCTAAAATCAGCATATCCAGGTTTTTTATTTTATAGTTGTCAATAACCCAAGCCCTTGACAACCTGCTCTATAGCGGCAAAACAGGGGGGCATGATTATTTCCATAAGCGGAAGTTAGCGGTATGAATGAGCCTTGGGTTTAAATGGCTTTTAGCCCGCGTAAACCCTTAGAGCGAATTTACTTCGAGTCTTACAGCCTGTTGACGAAGTTTTACAGGCTGTTAACGAGATTCGGTGGAGCGTTGGATGTATCATGGTCCCGGTTCTGTGTCATGGGATATGTCAATAACCCCTGACACACTATTCATTTTCTTATTTTTTCGCCCTCGGCGGCGTTTTTCGTTGCTCCGCATTTTTTCCCGTCTTTTTCGCCGCTGGCTGCGCCTTCGACTGCGGTTTCGCTTTGCGGCTATCGGCCGTCCGCTTCTTCGCTTTCTTGGCGGCCGGCTTCTTCTCGTCGGCTTTTTTGCTGGCTTTTTTATAGCCGCGCGGCTCGCCCGCTTCTTTTCGGCCCGGCCGCCGTGTTGCCATGGTCTGCGGATGCAGCGCAAAATCGATGCTGCGTTCTTCGGCGTTCACTTTCGTGAGGATGACCTTGATATCATCGCCCAACCGGTACGTTTTTTTTGTGCGTTCCCCAATCAAAGCGTATTGGTCTTCCAGATAGTGATAATAATCGTCGTCCATCGCCGATACATGGACCAAGCCTTCCACGCCGTTTTCCAGTTCGACGAACAGACCGAATGCCGTAACCCCGCTGATTACGCCGTCAAATTCATCATTGATAAACTGCGCCATATACTCAACCAGTTTCAAATCGACGGTATCGCGTTCCGCGTCTGCTGCGGCCCGTTCCTGCTGAGACGAGTGCAACGTAATTTCCGGCAGAATGGTCGCCAGTTTTTCCCGCCGTTTCGAGGAAATACCGCCTTTTTGCAGGGTTTCGCGGATCAGGCGGTGGACGATCAGATCCGGATAGCGCCGGATCGGCGAGGTAAAGTGGGTGTAATAGGTAGCCGCCAAACCAAAATGGCCGACATTTTCCGGTTGGTATTTGGCCTGTTTCAATGAGCGCAGCATGACCGTGCTGATGATCCGTTCTTCCGGCCGGCCGGCAATGCGGGCCAGGACTTTTTGCAGAGCGATCGGCTGGACATCATCCGTGCCGCTGATCCGCTGCCCAAACGTATGCAGCAATTTATTGAGCTTCTCCATTTTTTCCTGGGCCGGCTCCTCGTGCACCCGGAACACAAACGGAACTCCCAGGCCATGCATATGTTCCGCCACCGTTTCATTGGCCACCAGCATGAATTCTTCAATGATCGATTCGGCAATCGTCCGGACCCGCTTGACAATGGCCAGTGGTCTCCCTTGCTCATCCAGTTTGACCTTCAGTTCGGGAAAATCAAAATCAATCGCGCCCCGTTTCATGCGCCGCTGGCGCAAAATGTGACACAACCCTTCCATTTCTTCAATCTGCGGAACCAATTCCTTGTACTCTTGCCGCAGTGTTTCATCCCGGTCGGCTACGATCTGCCGGACAATAGTATAAGACAACCGCGTCTTGACCCGGATCACGCTGGGAAAAATTTCGTACTGCAAGACCCGGCCCAACGGATCGATTTCCATTTGGATCGACATGGCCAGCCGGTCTTCGCCGGCGTTTAAACTGCAGATCCCGTTCGACAGGCGGGGCGGCAGCATCGGCAAAACCCGATCTACCAAATACACGCTGGTAGCGCGCTGGCGGGCTTCCTGGTCCAGCAGCGAATTTTCCTGCACGTAATAGCTGACATCGGCAATATGCACGCCCAGCAAATAGCGGCCATTTGGTAATTTTTGCACATCCACGGCATCATCCAGGTCCCGGGCGTCTTCCGAATCAATCGTCACCATCGGCACGGAACGCAAATCACGCCGCCCGGCAATTTCGCTTTCCTGGATGGTTTGCTCTACGTGCATCGCCGCCTGTTCCACTTCGGCCGGAAACCGCAGCGGCAGCTGGTGGCTTTTGATAATGGCGGTGATCTCCAGGCCCGGATCCCCTTTATAGCCAAGGATTTCAATAATTTTCCCTTCCGCATTGCGTTTTTTTTCCGGCCACTTGGTAATTTCTACGGTGACGCGGGCGCCGCTTTTCGCCTCATTCCAGTCTTCGCGGGGAATAAAAATATCTTGCGTAATGCGGGCATCATCGGGAGTGACAAAGCCAAAATGGCGGCTGGTCTCAAACGTCCCCACGACTTGCAGGTTGGCTCGCCGGACAATCCGGATGATTTCGCCTTCCCGCCGGAGCCCCGTGGCCTGGCTGTGGATGCGTGCTACAACCCGGTCTTTGTTCATCGCGTTCAACAACGCATCGGAGGGAATGTACACATCCGGTTCTGCCGGATTATCAGGAACCACGAAGCCGAACCCTTTCGCATGGGCCGATAACGTCCCAACCACCAGGTTCATCCGCTCCGGAACACCGTATTTGCCAAAGCGGGTCTTAATAATCGCAGCTTCGGCTTCCAATTTGTCCAGTATGCTCCAAAAATCCGCCAAATCTTTGGCCTTCAACTCCATTTCCTCCGCCAAATCTTCGGCACTCAGCGGTCGATAGGCGTCCTCGCGCATGAAAGTCAATATTTTTTCATCCAACGTCATTGCCCATGCCCCCTTCTTCCCTTTCCGGCCTTCCGCCGGCGGCTCACACCGCCATGACAATGGCTTTTCCTTCCGCCGTGACCGTTCCGTCTTCCAAACAGATCGTTCCGCTCAGTTCATACATTTTCCGGCGCTGGCTGACAATTTTGCCGCTGACCAGCAGTTTTTGTCCAATCGGGGTCGGGTTGCGGTAACGCACTTCCAAGCGGGCGGTTACCGCCTGTATTCCCTTGCTGTAAATGTAGCGGGCCATCACCTCGTCCAACAGTGTGCTTACAATGCCACCATGAACAATCCCGTTATAACCCTGGTGCTTTCTTTCCGCGGTAAAGGTTGTCTTGTAGGTATCGTCTTCTTCGTAAAAAGTAAGTTTCAAACCCATGGGATTATCTGGCCCACAGGCAAAACACCAACTGTTTTCATCTTGCATTGCCATTGTTCATTTCCTCCCTTATTATCAAACCATTCAAATTTAAATTTATATTCGCAAGCGTCTGCACCGGCGTTCGTTTTCTCCGGTGCGGGTTCCATTCACTCCGGGAATTCAAAGTCCTGCCGGCTGAGAAACTCATGAATCGCCGCAAAAACCAGTTCGCGTTCCAGATCCAACGTAACAATGTGGCCTGATTTTTTCAGCCACAACAATTCTTTATAGGAGCTGCCAACATTATCATACAGATATTGCGCGCTTTCCGGCCGCACCGTATGCTCACTGCGGGACTGGACAATCAGCAGCGGCCTTATTACGGCCGGCAAACGGCTTTTCATTTCCTCAATCAATTCCAACAGGCTGTCCAAACTGCGCAGCGGAGTGCGGTTGTAGGCAACCGAATAGCGGGAATCGACGGGATACAATTTACGCCGGCGTTTCGGGGTAAATTGGTGGAATAAACGATACACCCGTAAAAAAGGCAGCCGGTCGTCGGTCAAAAAAAACGGCGGACTCATGGCCACAACATGTTCTACCGAATACTCTATCGACAACTTCAGCGATAACAACGCGCCCATCGACAAGCCAATGACACTGACCTTCCGGCACAGACCGCGCAAATAATGGTACCCGTTTTCGACCTCGGTGTACCAATGACGCCAAACCGTCTTTGCCATTTCCTCCGGACAAGTTCCATGCCCGCAAAGCCGTGGCGCCATTACGGTATACCCCTGCCCATGCAAAAATTCGCCCAATAACCGCATTTCGGCCGGCGAGCCGGTAAAACCATGAACCAACAACACGCCATGCTCACCACCGGGCAGCAAAAAAGGTTCAGCCCCCTTCATGATCGCCATTATACCCCTCCTCTGCAAGCCATCTGGAAATAACGGATGAATATTGCGATATCTATTATATTTTCTCTAGTCAAGAGTAATTTCCTGCCATTTACCTACTTTTTGCCGTTAATGCAAAAGGGCGGACAGTTGAACAACTGTCCGCGCCTGATCACTGTTTATCTCGTTAACAGCCTGTAATACCCACAGGGCACAGGGACCCCGCCCTCTTAGGTCGGGGATCAACAGGCTATAACACTCGAACTAAATTCGCTCTAAGGGTTCGGCGGGGGCAATAACCCCCTCCGAACCTAAGGCTCACTTATATTTCATTAGAATAACCCAAGCCACTTCCAGTACGTGAATACCATTAAACACATAAACCCTGCGCCGAGTATGCTCATGACTGCGCCGGTTTTCATCAACTCCACGCTGGTAATATGGCCGCTTCCCATGGCCACTGCGTTCGGCATGTTGCTAACCGGCAGCAGATATTGATGCTGCATGTTCATTCCCAATACCAGCGCAAACACCATCGGATCGGCGCCAATCGCCACCGCATGGGCAATGATGATCGGCGTCAACGCAGTTGTTTTCGGTCCGCCGCCGGTAAAAAAGATTTGCAGCACGGTCACGGCGCCAATCAAAATAACAACCTGCATCATCACCGACATGCCGACAATCGGGGCAAATACCGTACCGGCCATCCACTTGGCAGCGCCGGAAGTAACCAAAGCCGTTCCCATCGACAAACCGGCCCCATACAAAATAAATACATTCCAGGGAACCTTCGATTGCGCTTCTTTCCACGGCATAACGCCAATTTTCGGCCACAGCATGAGAATAATGGACAACATCCCCACCAGCGCTACATTGATTTTATGCAGCGAATCGGTCGCCCACAAGATCAACGTGATGATAAAGATCGCCAGTGTATAAATCTCCATTTTACTGAATGAGCCGAGTTTTGCAAGCTCTTGCCGCACATAATCATGTCCTTCGCCCAGTGATTTCATTTCCGGCGGCCACATCAGCTGCAGTACATACACCGACAAAAACGCCAGGACAAAGGCCGGCGGCCCGCCGACTTTAAACCAATACGACCAGGAAATGGTTTTGTGGGTCGTGCTTTCGATCAATCCAACGGTAATCGGATTGCCTACATGCGCTGTCAACACACCAATGCTCATCATGGTCCCACTCATTACAACCACAAATAACAAAGCCTTCATAATATTGCTTTGACCCATTTTCGCATTGAACGCTTGGCCAATCCCCAAAATAATCGGCAGCATCAGCAACGTCCGCGCCGTAATGGATGGCACCAGGAACGTCATAACCAACATAACCAGCGCTACCGCCCAATAAATCCGGATCGCCCGTCCGCCGGCCGCATTGACCATCACCAAGGCAATGCGTTTCGACAAGCCTGATTTTTCCATACAGGCCGCCATAATAAAGCCGATGACAATCAACCAAAGAGCCGTATTGGAATACCCGCTGAAAGCGCCCGTCAAGCTCGAGGCGTTCAGAGCTGCCAACAGAAACACGATCAACAGTCCGCTCAGCGCATCGTCAACGGCCTGCGTAACCCAAATAATGATGGCGAATACGGCGACAGCCATAGCTTTTTTACCGGCGGCCGATAATCCCGGCACATCCGGAACCAACCAGATAATCGCGGCTAAAACCAGAAAGGCCGCAATCAGGTACGGAATCTTGCTTTTACCCACAGAACCACCACACTCTCTGTATAATTTCTCTGCATAAACGGTCGGTCAAATTCCTTGTTAACGACACTAAGATAAAGAGATGAAGGAAAATTAGGAAACGAACGGCCTCCGGAACAAAACAACATTCCGGAGGCCGTAAACTACTCCTGCTTTTAGAAGAAGAGCAATGGAGCAATAATCAGTGAAATCGTGCCTGCCACTTTAATTAACGGGTTCATTGCCGGTCCGGAAGTATCTTTGAACGGATCGCCAACTGTATCGCCGATAACGGCTGCAGCATGGGTCGGAGTTCCTTTTCCGCCGAATTTACCCGATTCAATGTATTTTTTCGCATTATCCCAAGCTCCACCGGCGTTGGCCATGAAAATAGCCATCAACACACCGGCAGCCGTAGCGCCGGCCAGGAAACCAGCCAATGCTTTCGCGCCAAGCAGGAAACCTACCAACAGCGGCGTACCCACTGCGAACAAGCCCGGAACGATCATTTCGCGGATAGCAGCTTTAGTGCTGATATCAACGCATCTCGCATAATCAGGGCGGCCGGTACCTTCCATGATACCAGGAATTTCCCGGAACTGGCGACGAACTTCGGCAATCATTTCAAAGGCAGCTTTACCAACCGCTTCCATCGTAAAGGCACAAACGAGGAATGGCAGGGTTGCTCCAAGGAACACACCAATAATTACAACCGGCTCGGCCAAGTTGATGGACAGATGGCCATTCACCAGCAGACTCGACAATTTCGGGTTTTTCGCAACTTCTTCACCGAAAGCAGTGAACAACGCCAGTGCAGTCAGAGCTGCAGATCCAATCGCAAAACCCTTCGCAATTGCTGCCGTCGTGTTACCAACCGAATCAAGTTTATCGGTAGTTTTACGAACTTCAGGACCAAGTTCAGCCATTTC
>JAGFXW010000333.1 GCA_017861495.1 Bacillota bacterium | reverse complement strand
TTAGGAAACGTAGTGGGAGGCTGGACGGCGGACAATATCCTGGGCAAACGCCGCAAACCGTTGATGATGTTGACGGCCCTCATCACAGCGGTGTCGATGTATTCCCTTATCAATTCCCCGGCCGATCCGACCTTGCTCGGAATTGTGCTGTTCGTCACCGGCTTCTTTCTCGCCTTGGGCTTCTCGGGCTTTTCGGTCTATCCTATGGGCCTGGTGACAAAAGAGGTGTTTCCTGTTGCAACTTCCATCACCAAAACCTGCGGCCAGTTGGGCGGCTTCTGCACTCCACTAGCCATCGGCTGGATTTTGGATCATTACAACTGGGATGTGGTCTTTACCTCCTTGGCAATAGGCTGCCTCCTCTGCTTCTGCATCGTGGCGACCCTCGACGAGCCGGTTGATGATCCGCTGGTATAAGGGGAAAATTTATACTTTCTGATGGACTGAAAAAAAGACGTCCTTCTGCACATACATTGTACAGAAGGACGTCTTTTTTATGGTTGGTGAATCCCGTAACGGCGCATTTTGCGCCATAACGTTGTCCGGTCGATGCCTAGTATTTTAGCCGCTTTTGATTGGTTGCCCCTTGATTCGTACAACGCATCGGTAATTTCTTGTATTTCCTTGGCTTCAAAGGCTGGCTTCCTTGTTGTTGGTTCCCACTGTTCCAATACGGCCGTTACATCGGCGGCGCGGATTGTTTCTGTTTGACAAAACGCAATAAGGCGCTCAATTGTATTTTGCAGTTCACGAATATTGCCTGGCCAGGGGTAATTTTGCAATGCTTTTATGGCCTGTTTGTCGAAAGCCAGCCGGCGGTTTGGGATCATCCGGTTCAGAAATGCTTCTGCTATCGCTGGGATATCCTGAACCCGCTCGCGCAGCGGAGGAAGTTCCAGCTTTAATACGTTTAAGCGGAAAAAGAGGTCTTCGCGAAATTTGTTTTCTCGTACCAAATTTTTCAGATCCTTGTTGGTGGCGGCAATGATCCGGATATCGACAGAAATGATTCGGTCGCTTCCCAACCGCATGACAGAGCGCTCCTGAAGCACGCGCAGCAGACGGCTTTGGGTAGAATAATCCATCTCGGCAATTTCGTCCAAAAATATGGTGCCGCCGTGGGCCAGTTCAAATAAGCCCGGTTTTCCTTCTTTGTTGGCGCCGGTAAAGGCGCCGCCGACATAGCCGAATAGTTCGCTCTCAAGAATTTGGGCCGGAAGCGCGGCGCAGTTCACGGCGACGAAAGGGCCATTGCGGCGTGGGCTGTGATTATGAACGCTTTGGGCAAAAATTTCTTTGCCGGTTCCTGTCTCGCCTGCGATAAGGATATTGGAGTTTGTCGACGAAAATTCTTTTGCGAGTGCGACCGCTTGGCTGATGTGGCTGCTTGTTCCTAAAATATCAGTGAAGTGATATTTGGCGACATGGCCTTTATTATAAATTTCTTTGCGGATATGCGCCTCAGTTTGTTGAATTTTGCTGATTTCCTGGAATGTAACCAATGCGCCGGTTAATTTGTTGCCGGCAATTAACGGAACCTTGTTGCAAACGACTTTTAGGTTTTTAATTTGCGTGATTTCGTTAATTTTCTCTTGTTTGTTCTGAAGCAAAGAGGTTACATCCAGATTGGGCCAAAGTGTGTTGAGAGTTTGGCCGAGTGCTTTTACAGGAGAAGTATGAAGCATTTTTTGAGCCTGCATATTGATGCTGGTAATGTTCTGCTGGCAGTCAACAGTAATAATGCCGTCGTGGACATAATCCAAGATAGCGGTAAATAAATTGCGTTTCGCTTTTTCCGTTTCAATTGCTGCTTCAATTCGCAGGGCCTCCTGCGCGGCTTGCAAAATGGCTTCTTGTCCGTTGTCGATAAACACAGACGGGAGGCCGTATTTTTGGGCGACCCGGCAAAAAATTCCGCCGCCGACGATTACATCTGCGCCGTCCTGGGCAGCTTGCAAGATCAGGTAATCAATATCGGCAGTGTTTTTTTCGGTCAGGTATTGTTTGAAGGAAAAATTCAACGCCGGTTTGAGGCAGTCTATGCCACGGACCATAGAGGCGGAGGCTGCAACGGCAATCTTAGGGCCAATATTTCGGGCGGCCGTCAATGCGCGGATAATATCAAAGCCGGTTACTGGAATATCAACAATCGTTGCTTTTAGATCGGAATTTTTCAGTCGCGAGGCAATTCCGGCCCGGGCGATGATGATTTCGCAGCCTTGTTCGACTAGCTTTTGGGCAAATAGAAGCGTTTCATCATAATCAGAACAATATTCCACGCCGATTTGTGGGTATGGAGCAATGATATCCCGGACAAGGGAAATCATGGGAGCGTGGGGAACCAGGAAAATGATTTTCTGCATCGAATGAAATGAAGGGGAGAGATGGAATTGGCTATGCACGCTGTGCACAAGATTCTGGCAGCCGCTGCCGGAAAAGAACAGGTTTTTCCTGGTGAAATTATTACCGCTAAAGTGGATTTGGTGGGGATAAACGATGTATATCAAATCGTTATGAAGTCATTTGAGGAGATGGCAGGAGAAAAAGTATGGAATCCGAACAAGGTCTATATTTTTCTGGATCACAATGCTCCCGCCTCGGATTTGAAGGTTGCGGAAGCGCATAAGCTGTTTCGCGAGTTTGCGCAGGAGCAAGGCTGTCACCTTATTGATATTAATGAAGGAATTGGCCATAATCTTCTGCCGGAATGGGGCTTGGCAAAACCGGGAAGCCTTATTGTGATTACCGATTCCCATACGCCAATCCATGGCGCTTACGGCACGTTTGCCGCCGGGCTTGGGGCAACCGACATTGCGGCGGTTTTGATCGATGGATCTACCTGGCTGAAAGTTCCCGAAATTATTAATATACGTCTGAATGGCAAACTGCAGGATAATGTAATGGCCAAAGATGCGGCCCTATATGTCTTGGGGCAGCTGGGGACGGAATTTGGTACGTATAAAGTGATCGAATTCTCCGGACCGGTGGTTGAGGCGCTTTCCATGGAAGAACGCACGGTGTTAACGGTTATGGCTACGGAAATGGGTGCGAAGTCGACCTACATCAAGCCGGATAAAACAACGATTGACGACGTAGAAAAGCATACAAGCGAACCCTTTATTGTCCATGAAACGGATCCGGATTTTGTCTATGAAAAGGAATATGAATTCGATTTGACGGAGTTAAAACCTCAGGTTGCCGTTCCGCACAGTGTGGACAATGCCAGAAATGCGGAAGAAGTGGCCGGCATTCCGATCAATCAGGTTTTTATTGGTTCTTGTACCGGCGGGAAATTGACGGATATTGCCGCCGCGGCGCAAGTCCTCGCCGGCAAGAAAATCCCGTCTTCCATGCGCCTGGTAGTGACAATGGCTACCAAACAAATTGTCGCCGAGGCAATTGAACAAGGATATTACAAAATCCTTCTGGATGCCGGCGCTACGATTACTTCGCCGGGTTGCGGCGCTTGTTCCGGTCTGCTGGGCGGCTGGGCGGCATTATCGCCGGGAAAGAACGATGCGTATCCACAGCGAACCGAAATTTCCCCGGGCGCATGGGCGGCAGTTTGGAAGCGGAAGTTTATCTTGCTTCGCCGTTGACCGCGGCAGCAACGGCCGTAAACGGAACACTGACTTGTCCTGGCCGGAATGGATTGGAGGAATAGAAAAATGATAATTTCTGGAAAAGTTGTTGTCTATAATCACGATAATATCAGCACCGATCAAATTATCCCTGGGCCGTATGCCTATATCAAGGATATGAAGGAAATGGCCGAACATTGTCTGGAAGGCGCTGATAGGACGCTTAGAGACCGGTTTCGAACGGTCGGCAACATTTTCGTGGCCGGCAGTAATTTCGGCTGCGGATCGAGCCGCGAGTATGCGGTGATTGTTTTGAAAGAATCCGGTGTACAGGCGGTCGTCATCAAATCGGCGGCGCGAATCTGGTACCGCAATTCGGTGAATTTGGGACTGCCGGTCATATTTTGCAAAACGCTGCCGGATACCATCAAAGAGGGCGAGGAAATCGAAATCGATTTTACTGCCGGAACCATTCGCGAGGCTGCAACCGGAATTGTCCATCAAGGGGAAGGTCCCAGCGAGTTTGTCATGGATATGTATAAAGCAGGCGGAATCAAACCGCTGATGCGCCAACGGATGAGAGAAAAGAAGCAAGCGGAGAAATGAAGTTGTGTTTTCGGGTAATACATTGAAAAATAAGAACGGGGAGAGAGAAAAATGGATTTTAAAATTGCGGTCATCCCTGGC
>JAGFXW010000332.1 GCA_017861495.1 Bacillota bacterium | reverse complement strand
GATGAAGCGTTTGAAGATCAGCTCAGAGAGATCCTTTATCAGTGATTAACCATATTATTACAGTTTGCAATTAGTTCAATTTGCTATTGCAATTGAGGAGCAATTTAGAGTGCCAAACAGGGACGTTTGTTGTCGAACTTCCAGCCGGGAATGAGATATTGCATAGCCATAGAATCATCACGTGCGCCTAGCCCATGTTTCTTGTAGAGGTTATGCGCTTTTTCGATTTGCGCCATATCCACTTCCACACCTAGGCCGGGTTTATCGGGAACCGTAATCATGCCGTCAACAATTTTAAACGGCTCTTTTGTCAGGTGTTCCTGATCTTCCTGCCAGATCCAGTGAGTGTCGAGCGCCGTGATTTTTCCCGGGGCGGCCGCGCCAACATGCGTAAACATTGCCAGGGAAATATCGAAGTGGTTATTCGAATGCGAGCCCCAGGTCAGGCCCCATTCATGACATAATTGTGCAACCCGCACCGAGCCCTGCATTGTCCAGAAATGCGGATCCGCCAGCGGAATATCTACGGAATGCAATTGAATGGTATGACCCATTTGACGCCAATCGGTCGCTATCATATTGGTCGCAGTTGGCAGGCCGGTTGCCCGCCGGAATTCCGCCATCACTTCCCGTCCGGAATAGCCGTTTTCCGCTCCGCATGGGTCTTCTGCATAGGCCAATACATGGTGCTGGCCTCGACATAAGCGGATTGCTTCGTCTAACGACCACGCGCCATTAGGATCCAAGGTGATGCGGGCATCCGGGAAGCGTTTTGCCAATGCCGTAACCGCCTCAATTTCTTCTTCGCCGCGCAACACTCCGCCTTTTAGCTTAAAATCTTTAAATCCATAGCGGGCATAAGCTGCTTCTGCCAGTCGGACAACTGCTTCTGGTGTCAGCGCCTCTTCGTGACGGAGCCGCAGCCAGTCATCTTTCGCACCCGGAGCGCTTAAGTACGGTAAGTCAGTTTTCTTGCGATCACCGACATAGAACAAATAGCCCAGCATTTCTACTTTTTCCCGCTGCTGACCGGTACCGAGCAGGGCGGCAACCGGCACGCCGAGGAACTGGCCTAATAAATCCAGCAGTGCAGCCTCCAGTGCGGTTACGACATGGATCGTTGTCCGCAGGTCGAACGTTTGGAGTCCACGGCCTCCGGCATCGCGATCAGCGAAATGCTGCCGGACGGTATTCAGGATATTATTATAAACCCCAATCGATTGGCCAATTACTAATTCCCGCGCATCTTCTAACGTCTTTCTGATTTTTTCGCCGCCCGGAACTTCGCCCACGCCGGTGTGGCCCGCATTATCTTTGATAATGACAATATTGCGAGTGAAAAAGGGACTATGCGCGCCGCTCAAATTCAGCAGCATACTGTCCTGGCCTGCAACCGGTATAACCAGCATCTCGGTGACAACCGGTGCGGATGTTCTTTTTTGTTCCATAATCCGTTCCTCCTGTTTTCCATCTATTTTTGGTTCAATAAACCCATTCCGATCAGTACCTGACGTAGTTTTTCCCGTTCTTCCGGCGTCATTGGGCCTACCGGATCCATACACGGACCGGCTTCAATACCAAGCATTTCAAGAGATTCTTTGATTACGGCAGGGAAGGTGCCGATTGTAAACGCTATGCGCAGCGGCGCTAACGTAAATTGTGCCTCCAGAGCGCCAGCTAAATCGCCAGCTACGAATTTTTCATAAATATCCGCACACAGTCTGGGAGCCACATTGGCGCAAGAAGCAATGGAGCCAACCGCGCCATAGCAAAGAGCGCCATAAATCAGCGTATCGCGGCCCACCATTACGGAAAAATCACTTCTGTCCCGGGTCAGGCGAATATACTCGGCGGTTAAGGTTAAATCACCGCTGGAGTCTTTGATGCTGACGATATTCGGAACTTCCGCCAATTTGGCTACGGTGGCGGCAGTCAGATTGATGCCTGTTTTCGGAGGATTATTATACATTACTACCGGTAACGAAGTGTTGGCCGCGATCGTGCGGAAATGTTGAATGAGCTGATCCTGGTTCGGAGCAATGAACATGGGCGTCAACACCGACACGGCGTCTACCTTGCATTTCTCCGCCAATTGAGTCAACAGAACACTTTCTTTGGTTGTGATCCCATTCGTGCCTGCATAAACAGGCACCCGGCCTTTAGTTTCATCCATGGTAACTTCAAAAATTTCCTGTTTTTCCTCCGGGCTGAGACCATAAAATTCGCCGGTTGTCCCCGTCACAAACAGTCCATGTATTCCACCGTCAATCAGGTAATTGATTAATTTTCGCATGGCTTTTTCATTGAATTTTCCCTCGGCCGTCAACGGCGTGATGACTGCCGGAATGATGCCTTTCGGTGTAAATAACCGCTTATCCGCATTTTGCATGGTTCACGTTCCTTCCTGTTTGTTTTCCGAAATAGAAGAGTTATTGCCAATCATAGTCATTATGCAGACCCGGCAATGGAACGCCGGGCCGCGATTGAATAAACGAACACGTTATCTCGTTAACAGCCTGTAATACCCACAGGGCACAGGGACCCCGCCCTCTTAGGTCGGGGATCAACAGGCCATAACACTCGAAACCCTAAAGGGAAACTTCGGCTTCGCGAAATCAAAGATTTCGAGCCTCAGTCTTAAGTTCGCTCTAAGGGTTCGGCGGGGGCAATAA
>JAGFXW010000123.1 GCA_017861495.1 Bacillota bacterium | reverse complement strand
AAGTTCTTCGCCGGCTATGATCCGTCCTTCGTTCATAATTACCTCCTGACAAACTCTTTCAGTACCGCTTTTATCAAATCTTCTACCGTTTTGGCATCAGCTGCAACCTTGCGCAGGATGGGTAAAACTTCGTTCTGTGTATACCCCAGCGCCAAAAGTGCCTGCAAGGCTTGTTCTGCTGCCGCACCGTGATCGGACTGGTTTTCTGCGGCAAACGCGGACTCCATTTCCAATTCGACTGTTCCTAGTTTATCTTTTAATTCTAAAATAATCCGTTCAGCCGTTTTTTTTCCGATCCCTGGCAACCGGGTCAACTCATCTAATTTTTTCTGGCTGACTGCCAGGCGGAACCGTTCCGGCGTCATCGCAGACAATACACCGAGAGCCACTTTCGGACCAATTCCGGAAACCGACAACAACTGCTGAAACAGTTCATATTCCGGTTGACTGTAAAAACCATATAATAATAACGCATCTTCCCGGACGTGAAGATGGGTAAAGAGTAAAATATTCGCACCGATGGCAATTTTTTGCCTGGTCATTGCCGAAATGAAAACTCGGTATCCGACCCCGCCCACATTCAGAAAACAAGAATCAATCTGCAAATGGGTTGCTTTGCCTTCTAAATAACCAATCATCGTTTCCTCTCCCGTACGTTTTTCATTCCCGCAGAATGGATGCTGCATATTGCAATCGCCAACGCGTCGGCCGCATCATCCGGTTGTGGTTTCTCTTCCAAGCACAACAACCGCTGCGTCATAAAAATGACTTGCTCCTTGGTCGCTTTTCCATAGCCGACAACGGCTTGTTTTACCTGCAGCGGAGTATATTCAACAAGTTCCGCCTCATTCTGCGCAATAGCCAATAATATAACGCCACGTGCTTGCGCAACCGTCATGGCGGTTGTCACGTTCCGGTTGAAAAACAATTGTTCTACGCCAATAATATCCGGTTTAAACTGTTTAATCAATTGATCGATCCCTTGAAAAACAATTTGCAATCGTTCAGCCACCGGTTTACCGGCAGCAGTCTCTATCACGCCATGCGTAACCGCCCGTAACCGGCTGCCATCCGAACGAACAAAACCATAACCGCAAATTGCCGAACCAGGGTCAATACCTAGTGCCAGCATACAAAAAGGCCTCCTCACAAGCCGCAAAAACAATAAACAATCCTTTGTCATTCCAACCTTATGCTAATTCGACAGAGGAACGAACGGTTCCTGTCATGGCATGAAGGAAGGATGTACCCCAACGTGAGTACATCCTCATGAATCAATCGTTTTTCAAGTTTCGCCAAACCATTCACTTTATTGCAGCAATTCCTCAGGAATATCAAAATTAGTATATACTTCCTGAACATCATCATGTTCTTCCAATACTTCCATCAGCTTCATCATCTTACTGGCATCCGGTTCCGTCAACGTCATAGTAGTATCGGGTATCATCGTGATTTCCGCAACCGATGTTTGGATATTATTTTTCTCCAGTGCTTCTTGTACGCTATCGAAGTCTTCCGGCGCAGTGATAATTTCAAATTCCCCGTCTTCGGATTTTACATCCTCGGCGCCTGCCTCCAGGGCAATCATCATCAAGTCTTCTTCATTCACTCCAGACTCCGGATCAATAACAAATGAACCTTTTTTCTTAAACATCCAGGCAACACAGCCGGATTCACCCAAATTCCCGCCGTTTTTCGTGAAAAGATGACGAATGTCGGCAGCAGTACGGTTTCGGTTATCTGTCATGACTTCAACCATTACAGCGACTCCGGAAGGACCATATCCTTCATACGTCAATTCTTCGTAATTGCTTCCCTCCAACGTTCCCAACCCTTTTTGGATAGCCCGCTGGATATTTTCTTTCGGGAAATTATTATCTTTAGCTTTTTGCAAAGCAAGTTTCAATCGCATATTGCCGTTCGGGTCCGCGCCACCGGTTCGCACCGCTACAACAATCTCTCTGCTTATTTTTGTCGTAATTCTTCCCCGCTCAGCATCCATTCTCCCTTTTTTGTGCTTTATATTTGCCCACTTTGAGTGTCCTGACATATTTTTCTTGCTCCTCTCGACAGTGTATATCGCAAATATTTTAGCACAATCCCCTATTTTTAGCAAAGCCTTTTATGCTTAATCCCGGTGCCAGTGTCCGCCTTTAGCCAGCAAATCCACTGCCGATCGATTTTTAACGGACTCTTCGACCAAGGCCTCGGCGGCAAAATTCGCTACCAATTTGCCAGTAACCCGTTGATCCGCCAATGTGCAAGGCCCGCCGACACAACCGCCGCTGCAAGCCATACCTTCAAAAAAATTAGCAGAAATTTGACCGGCCCGGATTTGCTGCAACGCTTTTTTGCATTCTCCCAACCCTTCGGCACGCTGTACATCAAGGATAACTTCCGGCGCAACTACCGCTGCGGTATCGATTACCGAACGGGCTACTCCTCCCGCGCAAGCAAAGCCATTCCCGTCCCTTGACGCTGTGGACTGATACTCTATCGGCTCCACTTCCGCAAGATTGATCCCCGCACCGACCATCATGGATGCCAATTCTTCGAAGGTTACAACGTAATCAATAATTCCGTGTGCTTCTTCGGCCTCCACTTTTTTTGCTACACAAGGTCCAATAAACACAGTAACCGCCTCCGGGTCTTTATCCCGGATCATTGTCCCGGTTGCGATCATCGGTGAAACAGTCGTCGAAACATGACCGGCAATTTCCGGCATATGTTTTTTGACCATGCCGACAAAAGCAGGACAACAAGAAGTCGTCAAAAATGATTTCGGATCATGGGCCAGTATTTCGGCTAATTCCTCGGTCTCTGTCATTGTTACCAAGTCTGCGCCAAAGGAAGCCTCATAGACATCATAAAATCCCATTTGTTTCAAAGCAGCAACCACTTGCCCGGGCTTTACTTTAAAGCCAAATTGTCCAATAAAAGCGGGTGCTATAATTGCATATACCCGTTTTCCTGTTTTTAAGGACTGGATCAACTGAACTATAAAAGATTTATCGCTGACAGCTCCAAACGGACACGCAGTTTTACAAGCGCCGCATTGGACACATTTCTCGTAATCGATACTCGCCCGACGGTCAGCGCCGGCTTGGATAGCACCCAGATCACATGCCCGCTCACAAGGCCTGCTGATCTCTATAATCGCGCCATACGAACAAGATTTTTTGCAAAGCCCGCACTCGACACATTTATTCTTATCAATATAAGCACGATTTGCCACTACATTGATTGCCTTTTTGGGACAGGATGCCATACAATTATGCGCAATACAGTTACGACATGCATCGGTAACCAAAAACTTATCAATTGGGCACTGATCACAAGCTTCCGGCAATACATTCATTACCGGCATGATCGATTGACTGCCCTGCACCGCAGCCGATGCGGCTTCAAAAATATTGCTCGTCATCGGCTGGCTTAGCGCCAGATTGATCCGGTTGTGCAATACAGCCCGTTCTTTATGGACGCAACACCGGTAACGCGGTCCTTCTTCTGTAACAACCGTATTTAAAATTGCCGCAACATCTTTTTCCAATGTACCGGCAAAGGCCATCCTGGCAAGTTCTGCAAAAACCTTACGGCGAATTTTGACCACTTCGGTCACTTGAGACATCACTTTTCACTCCTCTTTCTACCTGCAAACATTATCACAAATTATTTGCTGCAATTGTTCCGGCGTTATATTGGATAATACCAAACCATTCACGCGAATATTCGGTCCTTTTCCACACGCCCCCAAACAAGTTGCCGCCTGCAATTCAATCCTGCTTTTTATCTCGGCCGGCAAGCTTTCTACTGACTGGATCAGATCTTGTGATCCCAGAAGATGACAGGATGTACCCACGCAAATCTCAACGACCAGTTTTTGCATACCTTAACCTCCATTATAATACTCTCAAGATTACAGCCATTCTATATCGACTTGTTTGTTCAAGTCAAGCAACACTTCCTGCATTTTCGTCAATACTTGGCTCTTAATGTTCAACTGAGCCGGAAAGCTCGGATTTTGGTGCGCCGGATTAATGGCTGTACCGATAAAGAATGTGATTTTATCGGCATCCAACAGCATTTTAGCCAACAACGTGGCCCCATCCTGGCGCTTGCTTCGCTTTAAGAGTTTCGGATGAATCAACCGTTCCACGGCCGCATTGACCGTCAATACTCCTTCTGTCACCAAATCAATGCCTTCAATATGTCCGATCGGCGGAATTTGCGGGTCGTCATAATTTAATTCCGTGGTTATTGGTTTCCCGGTGATACGGCTAATAATGTGCGCTGTCGTTCCTCCGGCAACCACTTTTTTTCCAGGACGATCCAAGAAATTCTTTGTAATTTGTTCATCGATGGCAGGGTTTGCCGGCGGACCAATAAACAAAGTAAGCTTTCGTTGCGGACGGAGTTTTACAACCACAACGGTAGAATCATCCCCCGGCCGGTCAAGATAGTAACCTTGACAGCAATTAATAATATGCTGGCCAATCTGTTCTGCGTCTGAACCGTTTTGATTTGCATTTTGCAATTCTTGTTCTACGCCCTCCCAGCCCCAGCCAAGCTTCAATAAGCCGCCAATTCCAGCATGGATAACACCGTCGCTGACCAACACAAGCTTATCATTTTCTTGTAATAACAATTGTCCTTCTTTGACAATTTTACCGGCAATGGTTTTTTCTTGTGATGGGAAAGGCAAAACATGCTGATCTCGTAATAAAAACGTAGGCGGACAATCAAACTCAATTACATTGGTCAAGCCTGTATCGTTAATCTTGATGATATGAAATGTGGAATAGGCAATTTTTCGCTGCCGGCAAACCGGCAATGTTTGGGCAATCGTATTGACCACTTCTTCTAACGGGATGCCCCGTTTTAACATCGACGAAGCAATTTTAGTCGTCAACATCGCCAATATATTTGCCTTAACACCGCTGCCTAAACCGTCAGATAAAACAATGATCGTGGAATTATCGGTTCGCACAACTTCGACGTTGTCTCCGCATAATTCTTCTCCTTGTTTTGAAAGTTGATCGATGTTAACTTCAGCGTAAAAACGCTGCATTATACTCCCCCCTTATCCTTCAACAACCAGATAAGTTCGAGTAAGGCCGATTTTGTCTCCGCCGTTGTTTCTCCCAATAATCCGGCAATCTCCTGCGCAACCTGCATTTGCTTATTAATAATCTCCGTCGCTTTATCTACCGTATCCAACTTAAGCCGCTGCAGTTCCCGTTCTTTTTTCTCAGTCGCTGTCACATCCGTGATTACACCAATGATTAAGCCATGCTCAGGCACCGGAATGATTCGTTGCTCCGTAATCATCCCAAAGCGGGGATATTCCACCCGCTTGGCAAAAATTTGGCGACCGCTTTCTGCAGCCGCAAGAAAGTCAGTGCAATCAATCAGTTCACATAAATTGATCCCTTTTGTTATCTCATTTTTGCGGTTAAACATTGCTTCTGCCGCGGGATTAAATTCCTGAATAATCATTCGATCATTCACAACTATGATGCCATTCAACGAATTATCCACGATGATATTGGCATAGGACTCCGCTTTCGAACGCATATACGGCACGCACATTTCAATTTCCGCCAAGCCCTTATATACTGCAACGGCTTTTTCGCGGCAGGAATTGTAGCCGCAGGCGCCACAATTTTTTTCATCCGATTTTGAAAATTTTCCAGTTTGTTGTAAAATTTCTCGAATAATTTCTTCTGTTGGTTCCAGGTTTATAAAGGCTTCTCCTTCATGCAGCCGTCGAAAATTCAGCGCAGCCGGCAAAATATGCGGTTCATCCTTCTGACTGTTGAGCGCATATTCAACCACCTTAACCCGCTTAGCCGGAATACAACTGCCGCCACTAGCCGGTCCGCCGATACAACCGCCCGAACAAGCCATAACCTCAACAAACCGGGGCGAAATTTCTTTTCGGATTAAGCCTTCAAAGACTTCAATACATTTATCAATGCCATCCACGGAAATAATATCGATATCCGTGTCTTCGTGACTCATAAACGATTTTAACACACCGCCTGCAACTGGAAAATAACGTGCATTTCCCCAAGCTTCATCAATTTCTTCTGCAGCAATAAACGCCTGCGAATGACTTAACCAGTCTTTTAATTGCTCAAACGTGATAGCCGCATCCACCATACTGTCTTCCAGCTGGATTTCCGCCAACTTGCCAACACAAGGACCGGCAAAAACAACAAAGGTATCCATGCCGTACTTTTCCCGAATAATTCGCGCGTGCGCCGCCATAGGAGAAACAACAGGCGCCAACTTATCAACAAGCTGAGGATAAAATTTTTCAATTAAATTTACGATCACCGGGCAACAAGAAGAAAGCACGGTATCTTTACTATTGGCTAACAGAGTTTGATAGGTATTGGAAACAACCTCAGCGCCAATCGCCGTCTCTTCAACCGCAGTAAAACCTAATCCGCGGATTCTACCTAAAAGCTCTTTGGTAGAAAGATTACTAAATGCAGCAACAAACGACGGCGCCAAACTCATAACAACTCGACCGCCGGCGGCGATGGCTTGCTCAATTTCCGGGAGTTGATTGATCACCTGTTTAGCATGCTGAGGACATTCGACAATACATTTGCCACAGCGAATGCATTTATCTTCCACTAACCGGGCATGGCCTTTTTCAATGCCAATCGCCTTCACCGGGCAAGAACGAACGCAACGATGGCAGTCCTTACAATTTACTTTTTGTGTTGTGATTATCTTCATGGTTACTATCCTTTCAACACTTTTTCAAAAAATATATCATAGACCTTATCTTTCGATACATTTGTAATTACTTCATCATCGATTTTTATAACAACGCCCTCTGTACAGCGTCCCTGGCAAAAATCACCTGCCATATCCACCTGGGAATTTATATTATACTTTGCAATCAATGCTATAAAGGCTTCCAAAACACCATGTGAACCCTTCAAATGACATGCGCTGCCAATGCAAATAGAAATTTTAGACATGTTTTTCACCTTCCTATGAATGTGAACTTTTTCACTTATTATTTTACAACTAAATTCTACTCTTTTTTTTCTACAAACGCAAGACATTAAATTTTCCAGCATTACGCATCGTAAAAATCATTAAAAGTTCTTATCCATCCTTAAACACATAAAAAAACTGCCCAAGGCCTTGGGCAGTTCATAAACTGGCTCCTCGAGTAGGACTCGAACCTACGACCATTCGGTTAACAGCCGAATGCTCTACCAACTGAGCTATCGAGGAATGAAACCGGCGACTTCCT